>JBASCV010000022.1:0-5114 GCA_049651825.1 Bacteroidia bacterium | reverse complement strand
TTTCAATATACATCAACACTTTAGGCGTTTCTGATTCAGTAGTACCATAAATATGCAATCCATTTTTTAAATTATGTGTGTAATATGCAGGTACTTTAGGGGTTTTTGCTACGCCTCCAGCAGGTTTTACACTACGATCAAAATTATCAACTGGTTTAGTGTATTTTAGGTTTGCAAACTCTGGGTCAGGAGTTAATTGCATGGTAGCATACGGGTTGAAACTTTTTACAGTATCTTTCGAACCCATTTTAGGATAAACGTCAACTACGGCAGCTCCTGCTCCTTTTAAGTATTTGGTTAATACTTTTGTAACATCGGCAGTAGTTACTTTGTTATAACGATCCAATTCATCATTTAAATTAAACGGACGCCCCAATAAACGCTCCCATTCCGAAAGCACATAACTTTTATCCTCAACGCTTCCTGCTAAGTCAATAATGCTTGCTTCTTTTCTTGCTTTTGCACGCTGAAGTGCTTCTTCAGTAATACCTGATTTTTCAAACTCATCAATAGTAGCTTTTACCTTACCATCCAGCTCATTGAACATTTTAGGTAAATTAAAATCCTCTGGCGGATAAGCCAAAACAAATATTCCAAATTCGCCTCCAAGTTCGCCCCCTTGATATTCAACTCCCGCTTGGATTGCTAATTTACTTTTAACAAAGTTTTTATAAAATACAGAGTTATTACCATCTCCCATCATTGAAGCTAAAATTTCAAGTGCAGCCTCATCTCGGTGGTATTGTGGTATTGTTGGGTATACCCTGTAATTAAGTGGTAAATAAATATTATCTTTATAGCTAGCGTATTTATCGGCAGGTAAAGTAACGGGTGCCACTTTCAACTTTTTCACCTCTGGCCCCATTTTTATTGGGCCAAAATATTTTTCCGACAAACGTATAACTTCCTTCGTATCAACATCTCCCGAAACAATCAAGATAGCATTGTTTGGTCCGTACCAACGCAAGAAAAAGTTTTTAACATCCTCTAAGCTAGCACGGTTTAAGTCGTCAGTAAAACCAATAACAGGCCAATTGTAAGGGTGCATTAAAGGATATAGGGTTTGATCTTTTATTTCTCCCATCATTCCGTAAGGTTGATTATCGCCTTGCCCTTTTTCGTTTTTTACTGCATCGCGCTGATTTTCAAACTTTTTTGACGTTAACGAATCCAATAAAAAGCCCATTCTATCTGCTTCAAGCCAAAGAGCCAACTCTAATTGGTTGCTTGGCAATGTTTGATAATAAACAGTACGGTCGCGGGTTGTGTTTCCGTTCATATCGCCACCGGCAGCTGATACAAGCTTAAAGTGTTCTTCATCCTTAACATGGTCGGAACCTTGAAACATCATGTGCTCAAAAAAGTGAGCAAAACCTGATTTTCCAATACTTTCGCGATTGGAACCTACTTTGTAGGTTACTTGTACATTTAAAACTGGGTCGGAATGGTCTTCGTGAACCATAATGGTTAGTCCGTTTGGCAATTTGTATTTTTCATACGGAATTGCCATCCCATCAGGACGAGGTTCTACTTTTTCAATAAATTGGGCTTGAGCATTTACCTGATTTGCGGCACCAATTATAAATAAGCCTACCAGGCTAATAACATTTAAGAGCGGTTTATTCATTTTCTAAAATTTAAATAGGACAACAAAGTTATAAAAAGTAATGTAATAGGATTAAAGCTGTTTTAATTTTTTATGATGCCCAGATTTTTACTGTATTTAATAGCATTTTTTGGGAGATTATAAATTTGGTCGACCAAATTCTACTAACTCATTACCAGTGTATTACACTGCAAAAAGCGAAAACATTATTTATTTTAATTTAAAATCCATATATTTTCTTTAATCGTTTTTCAATTTCACCGTTACCATTTGAGTTAAAACCAATTTCCTTTACTAAAATTTTCCCGTTTTTATCAATTAAATAGGTTGTGGGCACTGCCGTGACAGCAAATAATTTAGGTGCGATTTCGTTATTGTCAAATAACTGAATCCATGGCATATTTTCTTGTGAAACAGCATTTAACCAATAATCTTTATTTTCATCTATAGAAATATGTATAAACTCAACGTTTTTTTCGTTATATTTTTCGAAGATTTCTTTCATGTGTGGGATTGATTTGCGACATGGCCCACACCAACTTGCCCAAAAATCCAACACTACATATTTCCCTTTCATATCAGCAAAATCAAAAACTTTGTTTTCATTAGTTTGCAAAGTGAAGTTTTTTACAATACTTCCTATTTGAGAATTTTTTGCACCAATTATATAATCAGAAATTGTGTTTCCAAGTGTCGATTTTTTTAACTCCTCTGTAAATCCTTCAAAAAGTTCTGAAGTTATTTTAAAATCTAAATAACGCTTATTTTGGTTTAAAATAAATAAGCTAGTATAATTGTAATTGTTTTCTTTAATAAATTTAGTCAAAAATGGAGTAAACAGACTGTTTCTTAATGAATCTGTTTTTTCGTTAATTACATCAGTGTCTTTAATGGGGTCATTTTCGTACCATTTTCTGATGATATCCGATACTTGTTCATCAATTTTATCATTTTCAATATTAAATGAATGATATAATCTAGCTGATTCTAAGCCAGTTACTATTGAATGACTAAATCCCATTTCAATATTTTCAATAGTTATCATAACGATGCCAGACTTATCAATAAGAACACCAAATGGCTTATAACGTCCGTTAATTTTGACATCATACTCAGTATAAAACAATGGAAAGAATGGCTTTTCAAACGGTATAATAAATTCAAAACGTCCATTATCTAATTCCTGAACCAAACCTTTAGGAACACCTTCTCCATAACAATAAACCTTATTAAATCCCTTCGTATCGCCATTGATTAATCCTTTAATAATTAATTCGCTATTTTCTTGAGCAAAGATTCTAACGGCCATAATTAAAAATACTAAAAGAATGTATCTCATAGTCAATAAAATTTTGGAATTAATATAGGGTGTTAGCAGCTTGCTATATTTTTGTATTTTGAAGACTTTGCTACTTTTTATTAAATGTCCGTTGATTTTAAAACAAATCGCCTCACTATGTTTAGCGAGGCGATTTGAATTCAACATTGAATTAAATTTATTCTAACGTTGGAGTCTCGTCAGTAGTGTTGTTAGTTGATTCATTATCAGTATTTTCTGAATTATTAGTAGTATCAGTAGCTGCATCAGAATTTGTAATTGTTTCATCTTCAGTTACTTCTTCAATACCGACTTTACTAACAGCAGCAATTTCATCGTTAGCTTTTAAGTTAATTAAACGCACACCTTGTGTTGCACGTCCAATAACTCTTAACTCAGAAACCGCCAAACGAATAATGATACCTGATTTGTTGATAATCATCAAACCATCTTTATCGGTTACATCTTTTATAGCGATAAGGTTGCCTGTTTTTTCAGTGATGTTTATGGTTTTTACACCTTTTCCACCACGTTGAGTAACTCTATACTCCTCTATATCAGAACGTTTGCCATATCCTTTTTCAGAAACCACCATTACGTTGGAGGTAGGGTCGGCAATGGCAATCATACCAATTACTTCGTTTCCTTTTTCATCGCCAAGGTTAATACCTCTCACACCAGAAGCGTTACGTCCCATAGGGCGCACATTTTCTTCGTTGAAACGAACCACTTTACCTTCTTTTGAAGCCAACATGATTTCGTTTTTACCATTTGTAAGCAACACTTCTAACAAGGTATCGCCATCACGAACGGTAATTGCATTGATACCATTTTGACGTGGACGAGAATATGCTTCTAGTGTAGTTTTTTTGATGATTCCATTTTTAGTACACATAATAATGTAGTTATTATTGATGTACTCTTCATCGCCTAAATTTTTAACATTGATAAATGCTTTTACCTTATCATCGGATGGGATGTTGATTAAGTTTTGGATAGCACGCCCTTTTGATTGACGATTGCCTTCTGGCACTTCAAATGCGCGCATCCAGAAACAACGCCCCTGCTCGGTAAACAACAATAGATAATTATGTGTGGTAGCCGTAAATAGGTGTTCTACAAAATCTTCGTCACGGGTGGTTGTGCCTTTTGAACCTTTTCCACCACGTGCTTGCGTACGGTATTCAGTTAATAAAGTACGTTTAATGTAACCCATGTGCGAAATGGTAATTACCACTTCTTCATCGGCAATCATATCTTCAATTTTGAAATCGCCAGCAGCGTAAACAATTTCAGTTTTACGCTCATCACCGTACTTATCTTTTATCTCTATAAGTTCGTCTTTAATGATTTTCATTCTCAATGATTCGTCTGCTAAAACCGACTTCAAATAATCAATTAATTTCATCAACTCTTCGTACTCAGCTTTAATCTTATCTCGCTCTAAACCAGTGAGTACACGTAATCTCATTTCAAGTATTGCTTTAGATTGAATTTCGCTCAATCCGAAACGACTCATTAAGCCATCTTGTGCCTCGTTTGGTGTAGCCGACTCACGAATTAATTTAATTACTTCATCTAAATGATCAAGCGCAATTAAGTAACCTTGTAAAATGTGAGCACGTTTTTCGGCCTGAATCAATTCATATTGCGTTCTGCGCATTACCACATCGTGGCGATGGTTCACAAAATGCAGAATTAAATCTTTTAAATTTAGCATCATTGGGCGGCCACCCACCAATGCAATGTTGTTTACGCTAAACGATGTTTGCAACTCAGTATACTTAAACAAATTGTTTAACACAACGTTTGTAATTGCATCACGCTTAAGCTCATACACAATTCGCATCCCATCTCTATCCGACTCATCACGGATATCAGAAATGCCTTCAATTTTTTTCTCATTAATCAATTCGGCCGTTTTACGAATCATTTCGGCTTTGTTGATTTGGTATGGTATAGCGGTAACAATAATGCGCTCGCGACCACTTTCTATGGTTTCTACGGAAGTTTGTGCACGCATAATGATACGGCCTCGTCCGGTTTCAAAAGCATCTTTTACGCCTTCGTATCCATAAATAATACCTCCTGTTGGGAAATCAGGCGCTTTTACAAATTGCATTAAACCAGCTACATCAATATCACGATTATCGATATAGGCAATGGTAGCGTTTACAATTTCAGTTAAGT
>JBASCV010000021.1:0-1605 GCA_049651825.1 Bacteroidia bacterium | reverse complement strand
GAATTATACATTCATCATCTTTTAGAAGACTGCAAGGTAAAACTCAAATTTTTGGTTTGGGTGAGAGTGATTTTTATAGAACAAGATTAACTCACTCAATGGAAGTGGCTCAAATATCTTCAGGAATTATTGATGTATTGGTGACCAATAATAAGGATATTGATTTTTTCCCTAACCAAAATTTAATTGAGACCATTGGGCTAGCTCACGATATAGGGCACCCACCATTTGGTCATGGCGGAGAAAAGGCATTAAATTATTGTTTATCTAAAAAAGATAATGTATTCGAAGGTAATGCACAAACATACCGTATTTGCACATATCTAGGTGAACACAGCTCAGATAATGGGTTTAATTTAACCAGAAGATGTTTATTGGGCTTGATTAAATATCCGATATCCTTTGAGGATGCGATCAACCCTAAGTCTTATGATTATGACAAAGCACCAACGAATTTGGATTCATTTAAACCACCAAAGTGTATTTACGAGTTTGATAGAACATTCCATTGGATAATGGAGCCATTTTCTAAAGAAGACAATAAGAAATTCTGTGAATCTGTAGTAATGACAAACAAACATCACAAGTCAAAGTATAAAAGCTTTGACTGTAGTGTTATGGAATTAGCGGATGATATTTCATATGGTATTCACGACCTGGAAGATGCTATTGCTCTTGGGTTTATTAATAAAGGCATTTGGGAGAAGCAAGTGATTGATAAAATGGATGAAGAATATACCGATCTTAAAGATATAATTAAAAAGAAACAATATATTGAAGATTTATTTTCAGGCCAGAGTTTTAGACGAAAAAGAGTTATCAGTCACTTAATCCATTACTTTATAAAGAATGTTCAATTAAATAAGCAATCTGTATTTAAACATTCGCTTTTAGATTATCAAGCAATCTTAATCAAACACATTAAGAAAGAGCTTGATATTTTTCAAAATTTAGTGTGTGAATATGTTATTAAAAAACAAAATGTTCAAATGCTTGAATATTGTGGTGAAATGTTAATAATTAAATTATTTGAGGCTATTTACGCGAATCCAAAAAGGTTCTTACCAGATGATTATTTTCAACTGTATGAAAAAAACCAAAATAATATTAGAATAGTTTCTGATTACATTGCCGGTATGACTGATAATCATGCGGTGCATATATACCATCAAATTTTTTCACCGGATGAAGGCTCTATGTTCAGAAAAATATAAATTTAGTTTATATACTTAGAAAATTTAACTAAATTTCTTAACTTATTTCAGCCTGAATTTTCGTTAAATTGAATGATAGGGCAGGGCAGTAAAAAACCCCCCTTTTGTTACCCATTCCTGGTTATCACTTGAGTTGTTGCCTGTTTAAGGGTACAATTATAGAAAACAAGATAATTAAATGAATATTTATAAAGTTTCAATTAGTGAACCGGCAAAAAAAGATTTAAAAAGGGTTCCTCAGTATATAGCCATTAAGCTGCATCACTGGATTGAAGCTGTGTCCCATGATGGTCTATTAGAGGTAAGAAAAATTTCTGGCTATCATGATGAGCCTTTGCATGGTAAGAGAAAAGGTCAACGTTCAATTCGGTTAAATAAAGCTTATCGGGCT
>JBASCV010000020.1:0-32105 GCA_049651825.1 Bacteroidia bacterium | reverse complement strand
GCTTAACTTAAACTGCGCATACACACGCGTTGATTTAGGCTTTGAAAGGATAGGCTTATCGGTTGGAAATAATTTTGTAGCATCCCTATCTGCATATTTTCCTCGATATGATTCTAAACACTCATCCCATAAATTACGAATGGATATACCTAATACAAAAAGTGCAGAGTTATCAATATTTCGACTCACTTTAGTCATGTATAAAATATTAGAAACTACAGCTTCGCCATAATTATCAGCTATGTATTTCCACAATGCATGACCAGCATAAATAGCATCTTCGCCTTCTAAACGATTAATATTTGCATATTTTCCGCTTAGTATTCCATCTTTAACACGATTATCAACATCCGAATTCCAATTATACGCAACATAAGAAACAAGCCCTTTTTGATACCAATCAGGTAAATTGAGTAAGGTGTTATTTTTTAACATATCCTTAACACTGCCTCCATACATAATATGGTTTACCACTACCTGTGCAACCCCTTTACGTATCTGTTCATCTAGTTTATCATGATCGCCTTCGTAGTAAAGTATAACCTTATTGCCAACAATAGTGGTTGTACCACCCGTATTGTATTGAGCATCTGTTGATAAACCAATATTACTTTGTTTAAAATCAGAATGTTTATTATAAATGATGAACTGAAAACGATCATCAACAGCATAATCGAGAAATTTTTCTACTGAAGTAATTTGCTTTTTTGCCGCTTTTGAAACATAATTGGCCAAATCGCGACCTTCCTCATAAAAATACACGTCATATCGGTCGTATTTATAATAGGTCCAAAAGAAATCCTCATATTTTATACGATTTTTACCAAACACCATTTGAGAGCCCGTATAAAACTGAGCATCAACTATATAAGGAATGCAAAAAATAAAAAACAAAAGTAAATACCTAAAAACAGTGTTTTTATTTATCATAATAGCCAATTCTACCGCAACATTTAATATTAGCATGCTAATATACGAAATATTGATAGCAATCACAAGCTGTTTTACATACCTTATTTTTATTAAATTTGATGCTCGGTATTCAATAAATTTAAATTTTGTAAAATTAGATTGATATTTAAAATGAAAAAACTCATACTTACTCTTTTTATTATAAGTGTATCGTCACTTTTATTTGCACAAAGTGATGCAACAAAAAAGCTAGACCCAACCAAAAAAATTGAGGATGTTGTTTATCTTAAAAATGGTGCTATTGTTAGAGGTATAATTATTGAGCAAGTTCCGGATAAAACGCTTGAAATAATGTCGAACGATAAAAACTATTTCATTTTCAAGTATGATGAGATTCAGAAAATAACAAAAGAAAACGAATTATCGGGTACGGAAGACTATAAAAAGAAAGGCTTTTTGAGCATTGCCGAACTTAACTATGGATTTGGAATAAATACATTAAACACTTATAAAGGTTCATTTGTAATTGATGGCAATTTCCCAACAATTTGTCTACGTTCTATCAATGGATACAAACTAAACGAGATGTTTGAATTTGGATTGGGTGTTGGCTTTGAAGCCTTTTTAGATGGCGATAACAAAGGTGCCATGATTCCATTAACACTTGACGCCCGCATGAATTTTAAAAAAGGAAAATTTTCTCCCACCCTTAATTTAAATGGTGGATATTCAATTGGAGTTCAAAATTCAAGTGGCTTGGCTGCAAATCCATCCGTTGGGATAAAATATTTTATAACAAAAAAAATAGCATTCCTTTTTAATATCGGCTACAAAGTACAACAACAAAATATAAAAATACCAGACCAATATGGAGTACCGCTTCCACGTTTTGTAAACTATCAATTTTTATCGCTTAGTTCGGGATTATCATTTTAATAAAAGTACACACAGCATGATTACTATTCAATCATTTACTTTTGGACCTTTTCAGGAAAACACATACGTACTGTATGACGAAACATTAGCATGTATTGTTATTGACCCAGGATGCTATGATGAAAAAGAACGTAATCAACTAGCCGCTTTTATAACTGAAAAAAAATTAAAACCAGTAAAATTAATTAATACACATTGTCATTTAGATCATGTATTTGGTAATGCGTTTGTAGCAAATACATACAAACTAAAATTAGAAATTAATCAACATGATAAAAAAGTATTAGATTCATTTTTAATGAGTGCAAGCCTATATGGTTTAAATGCCGAGCCATCGCCACAACCGGAGGTTTATTTAAATGAAGGTGACATTATAAAGTTTGGGGATTCGGAGCTAGAAATTGTATTTACCCCAGGCCATTCGCCAGGAAGTATTACTTTTTATAATCGGAAGCAAAAATTTATGATTGCTGGTGATGTTTTGTTTTATGGAAGCATAGGCCGTACCGACTTACCTGGTGGCGATTACAAAACGCTTATTGATAGTATTAAAAATAAATTATTTCCGCTTGGCGATGATTTTACGGTTTATAACGGTCATGGCTCGCCAACAAGTATTGGCTTTGAACGTATGAACAACCCATTTTTAACCTAGTACGATTGATTTTGCTTTTTTTAACAAATGAATAATCTACTAAAACCAGGTAAATACCAACACTATAAAGGCAAGTACTACCAAGTACTTGGAATTGCACAACACAGCGAAACGCTTGAAAAACTAGTAATATACAAAGCTCTATACCAGCCCGAAGGCGAAAACATGTGGGTTCGTCCGCTTAGTATGTTTACCGAAACCATTTTGGTTGATGGAAAAGCAATACCCCGCTTTAACTACTGTTGCGAATAATTATTTTTTTTCGTAACTTAGCTACACTCATATATTACAATTCTGTTTATTCAATATTTTTTGTTTTATCAATAAAACGTAAAAGCCATGAATACAAACACACTCAAATTAGCGATTTCATCCCTTGTAATTGCTGGATGTATAAACACTGTAACTGTAGCTCAAAACGAAATTAGTTTTGATTTTTTAGATGTAAACAACATTAAAGCAACAATTAATGCTAGCGGTCATTTATTCGGAAGTTTACAAAACATTCCAGAAAATGAACGTAATGGTTTTGAAATTAAAAACACAGATGGTAAACATGCTGTGCGAATTGCAGGCTTATGGATGGGAGGTAAAGAGGCAAACAAATACCATATCAATGCACCAACGTTTGGAGTATGGGGAAGAGATGTTTATCAAGGCCCTGTAATGCAACAGGAGTTTTACAGTAGCACCGAAGATGCAAAATGGAATCGAGTTTGGAAGGTATCAAAAGAAAGTATAAAAAATCACATTGCTAATTTTGCATCTAAAGATTATGTAATGCCTGAAGAAATTGCAAATTGGCCTGCATCTGGCGATATACAAAAAGGACAATCACCCAATTTAGCGCCCTTTGTTGATGTAAATTCAAATGGAATTTATGATCCTCAGCAAGGTGACTACCCCTCTATAAAAGGCGACCAAGCAATTTTATTTATCTATAACGACCACCGCGCTATGCATACTGAATCTATTGGAACTTACCCAATGGGAATTGAAATTATTGGTATGGCTTACGCTTTTACAAATGGCTTTAACAAAGCATACAACAATACAATATTTGTTGACTATACAATCATTAATCGTTCGGGTATTGACTATAGTGATGCGAAGCTAGGTGTATTTACAGATATTGATTTAGGAAGCGTTACCACAGACGAATATCAAGGTATTGACTTAAAGCGTAACACCTACTTTGGCTACAATGCCGACAAGAGCAAAAATGCAGAATTTGGAAGAAATAAAAATCCATACATGGCTGTAAGTCTTTTAAACGAACCATTTTCGGGATTTATGAGCTACAATAACGATTGCAATGTAAATGGAAATCCAATAATGCCTACTGATTATTATTTTTATTTGAATAATTATTGGAAGGATGGTATGGTTATGACTAAAGGAGGGAATGGTAAAGGAGGAAATGTTCACTATAACTTTATGTATGATGGCAACCCAACTACAAATGAAGGTTGGACAGAAAAATCAGTAAACAATACACCAGGCGACCGAAGAGGATTAGGTATGGTAGGCCCATTTGAATTTAAAAATGGACACATAAAAAAAATATCTGTAGCATATTGTTTTTCTGCAAACTATGAAGAAATGCAAAAAAATGCAGATAAATACAGCAATGATTTTAAAAACAATACAGGTCCATTTGCACCAGAAACACCAGCATTGGCAGCATCTATTGGTAGTAATATAAAATCAATGGATATGTTGTTGTATCCCAACCCTGCAAACAGCCATGCTACAATTAGCTTTAGTAATCCTACAAATGAAACATATAGTGTAAATGTATATGATATAAAAGGAACAAAAGTGCTTAGCGAAACCCAACTTAATGGAGCAACTTATCAACTCAACACAAGCAAACTAGAAAAAGGGCTTTACGTTGTAGAGCTATTGTTTAAAGATAAAAGAAACAGCTCACGACTGGTTGTACAATAAAATACAAACGATTAAAAACAGGAAAGCACAGGCATTATGCTTGTGCTTTTTTTATTTAATTTCATTCGGATACGTTAAAATGTATATTAGAGGCCAAAATCAAAACTATTACTAACCTATCTCAACAAAGTAACTGTGCCTTTGTAATCAATGTACTCGCCTCTTGAAGTTTTAAACTTAACGAGGTATATATACATGCCCATTGCACTTTCTTTTCCATTTTCAGTGCCATCCCAACCTTGTTGCACATCGTTAGTGGTAAATAATACACCACCCCAACGATCTAAAACAGAAAATTCATATTCGGAAATATTAACGTAAGTAGTAACTGGTTTAAAAATAGAATTAAATGCACCATCAGGATGAAATGCATTGGGCACATACACTTTTGCTTCTTGATATGCTTCAGCAATATTAGACAAGCTATTTTCACTAAAACTATATGTGTTTCCTGGGCCTTCTAATGCTTCAATGTAGTAATTAAACACACCTTCGCCTTGAATAAAATTTGAAATATCATCAATATATGTATACATTGTATTTCCTGACCCCACAAACGGAACGTTTGCAATTGGTACAGGGTTCATCACACCATCAATTCCACGATAAACATTGTATGAAGCCACATTACCTAACCAAGTTGAATAATCATTCCAAATTAAGGTGTTTTCAAGGGCAACGCTATTACCTTTTGCAGTTAATAAAATTGTTCGGCTAATATTTGTTTCTAAGCCATCAAAGCCACAACTATCTACATTTATTATTTTATAGTAATAGCTAAAGTTATCCGTTCGCACATCAGTATCAACGTAATTAATTGGCGTAGCAGTGCTTGCTGGCAAAGTTTCTACAAGTTTAAAATTTGCAGGATTATTATCTTTTGAGCGCATCACTTTATACCCCGAAGTAGATGCAGAAATATCAACATGACAAGTGATTTCAACTTGATTAGGATCAATAACACTCACTCTTTGTAAATAAGAGAACGCTGGTGGTGAAGGTGCTGCAGAATAAAATAAAATACGGTTAGATGAAGCTGTTTTTGTACCTGATGAATCAATTGCTTGAATTTTGTAATAATAAGTAGTTTGTGGCAACAAGTTACTAATGATATAAGCATGTACAGAGGTATCAACAGTACTTACAAGGGTATATGGTCCCGCAACACCAACAGTTGATTGTAAAATATTATATCCTGCTAAACCTGTACCTATATTACCATAAGACGTCCAATTTAGTACTACACTTCTATCGCACACCTGTGGTATTGAAGTTAAATACATGGTGTATAATGCGGTTCCAATAGGGCTTATATTATCACATGTATCAAATGCTGCTAAATAAAATTCTTCAACACCCATATCAGCATCAGAAAGAGCAAATGTATAATTTACGTTATTTATACCAAATACCGTATCAATAGGTATTTTAGCACCCGAAATGAGTTGATAAACCACGTAAGCTTCTACATCAGAAGATGGGCTTACATTCCAACTCATTGTGGCATTATTGTTATCATCAACACTAACTGTATCAAACGAAGGAATTTGAGGTACAATAATGTTTTGAAAAATACCTCCATCAATGGTTGATACGGACGAACAGCCAATATAATCTTCAATTTCTACCCGATAATTCAACGTTGCATTGCATGCTAAAATAGAATCAATAAATGCAGTGGTGGTTGAATTTCCTGTTAATGTCCATACGCCTGTAGGATTTTCTACATATATTGAATATATGCCCGTAGATGTTGATGGCAAAGGGTTTGCTATCGCATTCCAATTTAATAATGCAGTACCATTAGCAGGATTGTTTACATTTAAAACAATAGTACTTACAGTATCGGCAGGTACTGCAAGTACCTGCCCAAAACATCCAGAACGAGTTCTTACAAAATAATAAACTGGTGCAGTACTTGCATTTGCCCCAACATGTGTGTAAGAGGTATTTGACAAACTATAAGACAACACGCTATCAATGAGCGTAAATGGACCATTTGGGCTGGTTGATGAATAAATAAAATAACCATTAAATGTTCCACCTGGGTCTACAGCAGGAGGCCAAGTAAGTGATACATCGCCATTAGGCAATACAGCAACACAACCTATTTGAGGTGAAGGAGCTACAGGGGTAGCAAGTACAGTGATTGATACGGTAGATATGTTTTCGGATGGAGCCGGACAAAAATCGTCTTTAATTCTAAAAACAAATGTGTATGTATTTGAAACGGTATTACACTCATCATTATATGAAATATGATCGCAAGTGGTTTGCCAACTAAATGTTGAAGCGATGTTGGTTGGCGAAGAACTTGGCAAAGGTGCTGATAATGTTGCACATGGAGGATTTAAACATCCAGCATTGGCATCGGTAAAATTAGCACCAAATTGTCGGCCAGAAGCATTGAGCGTTAATGTTTGAGGCGTAACACCATCGGCAAGCACACCGGGGTCGTTGCCATTTATATCAAAAGTTACTAACGTTCCGGCTGGCACTGTAGCTTGGTATGAGCTGAAGGTTACTGTAGGTTTTTCATTAACAGCACAAGGTAAAAGTACTACCTGAATTTCGCGATAAATTTCAGCAACAAGTATTCCGCATTTCCACGACTCTACTTTAACAACTGTTGCAAAATAACCTTGTGTATATGAAGTAAATGAAATTTCGCCAGTTGCCGGATTTATAGATGCAGGAACATTTGCTGGATTTTGCGTTGCACCAGGCAAAGGACTATTAAACGAATATCCACTTGTAAAAGGCACACTAGCTGGATTAGTTCCTAAATTGTAAACACCTGTAAAATCATCTAAAGGTTCGGCCCAAGAATAAGCAAGTGAATCTAAATCAGGGTCGAATGCATTGTGATTATAATTGAACGGTGCCCCTACACAAATAACAGTACTTGGGCTTTCCAAAAAAGTAGGAGACGAATCAAAACAAGGCCCTGCATTTTGACCATTATAACCATACATTACTGCACGAAGGGTAAACCCGTATGAATTAGCACTTTGTAAATTGCTTAGTGAGCCATTTCTACAGCAATCGGCATAGGTAAATATCCAGCCCTGTGGTGGCGGAACACCAGGTAAAGCAATTGGATTAGAAGTGTAAACCGACTCCTGCACTGCTCCCGCAACAGGCGATGTGCTGGTTGGCCACCCTACCTGCGATTCGGCTCCGGTACAAGAAATAGTTGGTCCTGCGCCATTGCATGAAGGCGAAATATCAGTTTGAACGGGAGAGCTTAATTGTATTGAACTAACCGTAGGGTGATTAAATACCGAGAGTTGTACTGAACTTGGTGGGTTAATACCATTGCAATCGCGATAAAGTTTAAGGGTAAAAACGTACTGCCCATTTCCTTGGCATACCCATGTTATTTCTCCTCCCATAAGATGGGAGGCTTGCAATGTATTTATTTTTTTTCCTGATGCCGAAACTAGGAAATAAGGGAGAAAATAAAAAAACACTACCAACACAAAAGACGCAAAAAAGGCATTTACTTTAGAAAAATCTAAAGTAAAAAATACTTTTATTGAATTTTGTATTGATTTATGTACTAACATTTTTGTAATAACATCTATTTTTTACCAACAACCAACTCTAACATACTCTCTTGAGTAAGGTATTTATTTGCCAAATCTCTTAACTGAGATGCAGAAATATTCTTAATGGTTGCAACGTAATTATCAAAATAATCATAATCGAGGTTGTATTCCATAATTCCTTTAAATCGTTCGGCCAATGCAAAAGGGCCATCCACGCTTCTTAAAAATGTTCCGAGCATGTAATTTTTCACCAATTGTAGCTCTTCAGTTGGTATTGGTTCTTCTCGTAAACGTTTAATTTCGAAATATATTTCGTTTAAAGCATTTTGACAAACATCAACTCCCACTTCGGTTGAAATAAAGAAATAGCCAGCATTTTGCAACGAAGCTAAACCTGAGCCAATTCCATAGGTATATCCTTTATCTTCGCGAATATTAGACATTAAACGAGAGCCAAAATACCCCCCTAAAATGGTGTTTAAAACCAAAAACGACTGATAATCAGGATGTTTTTTATTAAACAATAGCTTACCAACACGTATAGCCGACTGTAATGCATCTTCCTTAAAAACAAGTTCGTGCGGTTGTGTAAATGAAGAAATAGGGGTTCCATTATTAGCAGTAATTGCATTTCCGTCCCAATCAGCTCCTCCAAAATAAGTATCAAGCAGTTTAATCACATTTTCGTCAACTTTACCAGAAACAATAATTTTACAATTATTGGAACGGTAGTAGGTTGAGTAAAAATGCATCAAATGTTCCCTATTAATCGCATCAAAATCAGCATCTTGCACATTTATTCCGTACGGATGTTTTGACCCAAAAAGCAATTCGGTAAATCGTTTACGTGCCAAAATTGCAACTTTTTGATTATTAACTAGAAATTTTTGTTTTTTGTTTCTGATATGAGTCTCCAACTCATTTTGTGGAAAAACAGAGTCTTTTATAACTTGTTCAACAACAGGTAATGTTGATTGCAGGTGTTTGTTTAACGTATACAAAACTACCGATGCACTATCTTGTGAAACACCTGTTTCGAGGTAAGCTCCATAATAATCAACCTTATCAGCAATTTGAGACGCTGTTAATTTTGATGTACCTTCTTCAAGCATTGTATTTACAGTAGCGGCCTGAAGTGGCATTTGTTGCTGATACATGCCAGCCGAAAACAAAAACTCAATTTTTATAAGCGCCTGAGTTCCTGCATTAATGGTATAAACAGGGATTTTATTTCTTAATCGTTGTTCGCTAGCTTTTATCATATCGATTTTTTCGACTGTTTTAAAAGCAGGTGGATTTTTTCTATCTAATGTTTGCATAAAATTATGTTTATATCGTACAAATTTACCTTATCGGTATAGCGCATGTAAATTTACCAATTATTATCGCTCATATTGAAACGAACATTTACAACATTGTTATAAATTGAACCAAAAGAATAGCTAAAACCAAAATAAAAATTATAAGAAAAATTGGATTTGAGCTGAGTTTGTCCTAATAATATGGCAGCCGAACTCACTTCGTCCTTTTTTAAGTAATATTGGTCATTTACTATAGAAAAGTTTCCACCAAAATAAACATTTAAGCCACTAGCAACATTCCAAGAAACGGAAGGTGATATATTCACTCGATAAAACTTTTCCTTACTAAAATATTGAAAGGTACCAATATCACAATTTAGATTACCCCATTTTTCTACTTGTTTATACGATAGAACAAGAGAGTGAAGATAATACCAATCATTATTTTTATTTAAATAAGTTGTATTATAAAAATCGACATAACGTGCACCAATTCTATAATTAAATCTTAGCTGTCGCCTAGTGGCATCGGCATACGGAAAAACATTGTATTCGATAGCGGGATAAAATGAAGTACTACTTACTAAATTTTGAACAGTTGAAGAATAGTAAGTACTATAATAGCCTATCGCCATTTTTTTGCCTAAAGTAATGGCATTAAAACTATAAGCTCCATAACTTATGGCACTACTATTAATGGTAGTTGTATCGTCTATTGTATACTTTTGAAAATTACCAAATTGATAAAACCCTGTTTCAAATCTATTTTTTTCGGAGGTACGATTAGCGTTTATATTTGAGTTGTAATAAATAGCCTTGCTATATTCCTGTCCGTTTCCATTGATATTACCATTAATATTAAATAACCATAAATTCCATTTATCTTTTACTTTATCAGCACTCTCTTTTTTATCGAGTCCTTTAACAGTGTATTCGATATTTGATGCGAGTGGACTTTTCAACAAATAGATTAATATGCCTTTGGTTAGTGTATTTTTTAATCCGAGCCTAATATCGGCATCAGACATATTAGGAAGGGAATTGAATTTTTCGGCTGCAATGCAGTTTTTGTAATTATTTTCTCCACAAAAATCAAATGTATATTCAACACCGCCACTCCCTGTATTTATGCTTCGTATAAGCACAACAACATCGGCTAAATGGCGGTCTCTTACAAAATTAAGATAATTAATTTCGTTGGTAAAATATTGAATATCGCAGGACTCGCAATTGATAAACACTTTGGGGGCATTGTTACGCAACACCATTGTATCAGTAACTTGTGCAATAATAACGCTATTGATTAGTATTAATAAGATAACTATGTATCTTTTTTTTTAACAATTTCCATACAAAATAATTGATGTTTAATAAAGGTAAGAAATTGTTTTTTAAACTATAATCTAGTAATGCTTGATTGAAGGTATTTTATATTTTTTTGTGATTTTTTAGCAATTGAACTATATAATACCATGTAGGGACTTTCCTTTTGCGCCAAGTGCATCTACACGTTTTTCAATTTCGGGGTCTTTAATTAATGGTGGAGCGTGATGGGGTTTTATGCGAGCATCAATGATTAGCGAGCCTTTGCAGCCCCAATGTTTGTTTTGGGTAAAACTATCTACACCATAAATATCATGCGAAGGATTGCTACGGGTAAATGTTACCCATAAAAAATTATTGAGGCTATGAGATAAAAAATCACTATCATCACACACCACAATTAATGGCAATGAAGCTAGACTTGAGATGTGAGATGTGAGACGTGAGATGTGAGACGTGAGATGTGAGATTTTTTTTTCTGTAGTTTGAGAGTCGATGTATTTATTTGTGGTAATTGCAAGCACACCAGGCATCACTATTTTAGGATTTTTAAACCCTTCTGGTAAATTAAGCTCTGGAACAGTAGTGCCCAACTCCCTTATTTTATTACCTGCTGCGGCAATCACTATTTTACTACCACTGTTCAAATCTGTTCCACTATAATCTAAAGTATCAATAGTGGTACGTGTATGAAAGTGTAAATCTCTATTAAAATCAACTCTTTCTAGCACATGTGTAAAATATTCTTTCACATGATGTGTGGTTAGTTTTGGATTATCTTCACCAGCAATGATGAATAAATATTTTGCCAAACTCAACTGACCAGAACCTAATATATGATTTGCAATAGTAAGTATTTCTTGCGGTTTACGTTCCCCGTTATAAGGTGTATATCGTTCGCTACCAATAGCAAGCAAAAGCGGATGCACACCAGCTGCATCCACAGCATGTACATCTTTTAACCCTGGAATTTCTTTTGGAATAGCATTGCCCGTAATTTCGTGTATTAAGGCACCAAAGCTGGTATCTTCTTGTGGCGGACGACCAACCACTGTAAATGGCCATATTGCATTGTTGCGATGAAATACTTTATGGACACGCATCAACGGGAAATCGTGCTTTAGGCTATAATAGCCCAAATGGTCGCCAAAAGGACCTTCTGGCTTATTTTCATTGGGATATACTTCGCCTGTAATTACAAAATCGGCATCAGATGCAATACCAAAACCGTCATCGTATGTATATCTTATACGTCTATTACCCAAAGCTCCTGCAAAAGTAAGTTCGCTCATGCCTTCGGGCAAAGGCATTACCGCACCAAGGGTTAGTGATGGTGGACCACCAACAAATATGCTAACTTTAAGAGTTACGTTTTTTTTATTTGTTTTTGTTTGATGTACTCCAATACCGCGATGCAACTGATAATGCAAGCCTATTTCTTTATCGGCAATGTAATCATTACCACTCAACTGAATGCGGTACATCCCTAAATTGGAATTCATTACTCCCGGACTGTCAATATCTTCGCTATATACAAGTGGAAGTGTTACAAATGCACCACCATCATTGGGCCAGCATTTTATTTGAGGCAGTTCCGAAATTTTTATTTGATTTTGTAAAACAGGACTGTTGAAATATTTTTTTCGAGGAAGTGCTGAAAAGGCAGTTAATGCAACGCTTGAATACTTTAATGGATTTTTTAAGGCATCCATTGGATTGTTTTTTAAATCAATCAGTACTTTTATTTTTTCGAGTGTGTCGCGGAAAATAAATTTACTGCGGTTTACAGAGCCATAGAGATTAGATACTGCGCGGAATTTACAATCCTTAATATTCTCGAATAAAATGGCTGGTCCGTTGTTTTCAAACACACGCAAATGTATTGCAGCCATTTCGAGTTCGGAGCTTACTTGCTCTTTGATACGCACCAAATGACCGTGCTTTTCTAAATCATCGATACAGTGCTGAGTGCTTTTGTAGCCCATAATAACCTCTCCCCTAGCCCCTCTCCTCAGGAGAGGGGGATTTTATATATATGCAAAGATACGAAATGCATGGGAAAAGAGAAATTGGATATTTTAATTTATAAAAAAGCAGATAGCCCACCCCTAATGTCAACAAGTTAAGGGAATACAAGAAAAAAAACCTCCCACAGTCTTCGACAAGCTCAGACTGACTGCGCGCGGTTCATATTGAGCCTGTGGAAATAGGTGCGAAAGGTTTCTTAACATAATGACATTGAGCCAGCCCCTATTTCTCGACAGGCTCTAAATGACCTTGAACACAGAGACTTTTCGAATTCACCCAGAAATGAGCGAAGGAATTACTATAAAAGAGCAGATTAAAACAAAAACATTTATTTAACGCGCAACAACAAACTTAGACTGAGCGATGGTTTTGTTTCCGATGGTTAAAAGAACAGAATAAACACCATTGTTGTAAAAGTTGGTTTGGACACGATGGCTTGTTTGTGTGGTATTTATTTGCTCTGTAAATACAATTTGTCCAGAAGCATTCAATATAGTTAATATAGCGGTTTGTTTGGGTTTAATACCGAGTTCTTTTATATCGACAGTTAATAGGTCTTTTGTGGGATTGGGATATAATTTTAGTTTTGATTGTTTATTTTCATTCATCGATAAAATAGACATTGTATAATCATGCATAGCTAATGTATATTCGCCTAACTGAAGTGAATCTATAACTATTGTTCCTCTTTTATCAGTAGTAACGCCCATTGTTTTTGTGTAATAAGGGTATAACTGCCAATCGTGCGAAGCATTTTTACGATACATTAACACCAAACTATCTTCGCTTGTTGTCATTAAGCCATGATCAAGCCATTGATTACCGGATGTAGCAGCAGTTCGTCCATCGTAAAAGAAGTTTGCTTTGGCTTTAAACGTAGATGGTAAAACACCATCCACTCTCCAATATCTATCAGGTGATAAGCGATAAGGTGGACAACAATTTTTGAATCCGTCAGGGGCAACATAATTGTGTTCTATTCTTACAAATGCTGAATCAACAATACTTTGAACGGTTAAGTTCATTCGTGCATTCGCAAAATTAAAACTACCGGTTGTTTTTATTGTTTTATAATCAGGCGCAACAGCGTGACTTATTTTTTCGCCCATATTTACAGCTGCAAAAACTGGATTAAATGTAAGTCCTAAAGTGAAAGAAGCTGCTTGTCCAGACATTACAAACGACTCCGTTTTTTCTGTCCAATCAGCACCTTTAAAGGTTATCTCTAAAGGCACATTGTTATAATAATTTGGAGCATCTTTTAATTTTTGTTTTACATATACTGTAACATTATACAATGGACCGCTAGGTGTAACAATAAATGAATCAATTGCAAAATGAGGCCATCCGGGATTAAACACCCAATCATTAAAAAAATCAGACATATTGATTCCGCTTGCAGCGGTTAGTGCATCTCTAAAATCGGCACTAGAAACATCGGTATAATGATTTTGAGCAAGGTATGTTTTAACAGAACTAAAAAACAAACTATCGCCCATATAGCCTCTTAATGTATGCGCAATATCAGCACCTTTGTTATATACATGGTCGCCATAGGTATATTCAAAAGGGATATTTGAAAGTGTTAATGCGCCCTCTTTAGGCGTATTGAAATGTAAATTTTCTTCGTGATTCACACGCACCTCACTTAAATATTTGTTATACCCATATAACTCTTCCTCAAACAAAAACTCGCAATATCTTGCCCAGCCTTCATTTAACCACATATCTTCTTGGGTACGGCAAGTAGCCAAATCGCCAAACCAATGGTGTGATAACTCATGAGCGTATAATGTTTGATAGCTAATTGAACCATCGGCTGTTAATCTTGGATAAGCAATATTTGTAGCATGTTCCATTGCTCCAGCATCAAACGGAACCATACAATATCCTACTCTATTCCATAAATAAGGACCAAAATGATTTTCGTACGTTGATAAAGCTGTGTTTAAATTAACAAATGAACTCTTAACATTATTGGTATCGCTTGGCAGTGACGTTAACATAATTGGTATTGAACCATTGATACCGTTATACGTTTGACTTACATGTGTATATGCAGCCACTGCAACAGATGCAAGGTAAGTTGGAATAGTTTCGTTCATTATCCATTTACGTGTACGATTACCGTTTCCATCTGTAGTATCGTTTGCTAAAAAGCCATTACAATAAGCAACTTTACCGTTATTGGTAGTAATATTGAATTCGTAGGTAGATCGTTCCACAAAATTATCAAAACAAGGAAACCATACACGACCGTATGTATGAGGATTTGCGCCAAAACCAACACCTAAATTATAAGCGTAACCACTTGTAAAATAAAAGCCTCCCCAACCAGCTGGATCGCCTTGAGGTGTGCCGTGATAATAAACAAAAACATTGGCAGTATCACCAGTATTTAGAGCATTAGGAAGTATTACGGACAATAGAGTATCGTTGTAAGTATAAGTAAGATTTACACCAGCAATTTCAACTGAATCAATTGTAAGTTGCAATAAATCCAAATCAATTTTATTAATATTATTTACTTTAGGAGTAAAGCTAACAACTGTATTACCAGCTATTGTATTATTGGTAAAATCAGTAATGTTTAAATTAATGGTGTATTTTAAAACATCAATGGTATCGCTGCGCGAATTTTCTGCTCGTGTAGATAGCGATTTTAGGTGTAAGTTTGTATGATTTTTTTTATTCTGTTGACAGCTTTGAGCAATGCTAACAGCGGCTGAAAATAAAAAAAGAAATGTGAAGACAATTATCTTTTTCATCTATGAATTATTTTTGTAGTCAACATCAATTAGAAAACAGAGCACTGCTATTTTTCAAATAGCAGTGCTCTAAAAAGAAACAATTTTATTATTTCTTTACCGCTTCAAACATATCTTTCATTGAGCCTAAATAATACTCATCCCAACCATCAGAAATACTGTTTACAGATTTTTCAGGCACATCTTCATGAATAAGCTCAAGAATGGTTTTTTTGCCTTTTGCTTTTATGTTAAAAGTTACTTTAGACTCCTGCGTCCATTGCTCGTACGACCACTCTTGAACCAATTTTTTGTTTTTCACCACTTCAAGATTTACACCATACATTTGTCCGCCCCACAATGAAAATGTACCACCCACAGCAGCACTCATTTG
This sequence comes from Bacteroidia bacterium, assembly GCA_049651825.1. GTDB lineage: Bacteria > Bacteroidota > Bacteroidia > 2-12-FULL-35-15 > 2-12-FULL-35-15 > 2-12-FULL-35-15. Next base: position 16,308 of record JBASCV010000020.1, on the reverse strand, counting down.
GGCTTCATCTCCAGACCAAATTTGAATTAGCTCAGGATTTGTTAATGCTTCAAAAACCTCTTCTGGAGAGGCATTCATCTCGTATGTTTTTTGAATAACAGGCATAGTTTATAATTGTTAATTGATAATGGATAATTTAATGGTTAATGATAATTACTAATTAATAGATTATTATTTTTTAGTAAACTTAGGTAAAATGTCTTTTATAGCATCTTTGTGAACGGTAAATGTTGTCATTTTTAATTTCACAAAATCTTCGTGCATAAACCAATATCCTGGAGCAACGGGATTGTTGTGTCCGCCAGCGCCCGAATCTTTAATTAAAAACCATGTTCCATTTTTGCGGTCGGCATAGCCAACTAAATGCATTGCATGATCATCCGTTGTGGAACCATTCGAAAATCTCATTTGGCGAGCATTTTCGTCAATATAAGCAGATGGAATATCATACGAAGGAATGATTGCTAAACCTGTTTTATTATCCATACCGCTTTCAGATACATCGCCACCAATAGATAATGAATAACCATTTTTAATTGCATTTTTTATGATGCTCATAAAATCATCTAAAGGCACATTGTAATAATTTGCCGAATGCCACCAATTATCAGGAACTTTATATTCGGCCTGTGTATAATAAGGGCTTTCCATTAATGACATTACATCAACATAATCTTCAGGATTTAATTTAGCAACAGTTTTTAAATACTCTTGAGGAGTTATTTTTTTGCCAGCAACAGTTACAGTTGTTGGTGGTTCGCCAATATAAAAGTTCATTATTGATTTGATGGTAGAAAGCACCAACTCAGTATTCCATTGATTAGTAGCTTTTACAGCATTTAAATAGTTACGCATTTCATCCACCATTTTTTTATGGTCGTGAAAAGGTTGACCGGATTTCAATCCATTATAAGCATCTAGAGGAAGTATACCATACAATTTCATCATACCTGCAACAGCTTCGGTTTCCGAACCTTCATCAAATACAGATGTTCCACGTGTACGCACAAATTCTCTGGCTTTTTCTACATACTGCCAATAAACAGTATATAATTCCGACAATTGAATATCTTGCCCATTGATACGTTTTATTTCTGATTCATAAAAAGATGTAGTAGAAAAACACCAACAGGTGCCTGTTTCGCCCTGTGATTCAGGTTTTTGATAGGCAATAGTTTTAAATTCAGTCAAAGATTTTGGAGCATCAACATTGGATTGATCCATTTTAAAAGCTAGCGGTGGGGCAACTTTCTGCTCCTGAAAAGCTTGATTGCCTTTTTTCATTGCTTCATAAAACTCATTAGATTTGGGTTTAAATGTAGCTTTATCTCTTCGCTCTGTTTGAGCATTTAAGTGCGTAAACAAGATCCCTGAAAAGGCAAATGCTGTTAATGCTTTATTGTATATATTCATTATAAACTAAAATTTAATTGTTCTTAAAATTCGGTTGAAACGGTATTTGTTATATTCATTTTATACATTAAATCGTTATAAATATTTTGCTCAGGCAAATAACAAATTTTATAACCTTCACTTAAATATTTTTCGATTTTAACTGCATCAATATAGAATTCAAAAATAACAAAATTATTTCGATTTTTTTCTATCAATTCAACCATAATCTGATTATACCACCAACCAGCTATTACCACTGTTTTTTGATTGATTGTATCTACTTTTTGTAGTACGGAATTGGTATAATTAATTTTGAGTTTTCGCTTGGAGTAGTCCGAAAAAATTGGTCCAGAAAAAGGATCGAAAAAAATTTCTTGACCTGCAACATGAGTTATAATTGAATATTTTGAATACGTTGCCCCTCTTAACTTATCAGTTAAATTAATACTGCAAATAAATGGCGCTACAATTAAGGCAATGCAAAGTGCTTTAAAATAATTGCTTGATGCGTAATATCCAAAAAGGAGGATTAAACATGGCAAAACAGGAATCATATAACCCGATTTTTGTGGCAATCGGAAATAGGAGATTATAAAAAGAATAATAATAACATAACTTGCTGTAAGAATTCGTTTATCTAGGGAGCGTTGAAACAATTGCCCAAACGTAATTTTTTTGCGATTAAAAACAATTAACAATGTTGTAACGATTATTGCCAAGGTACCCACTAAACCAAACACACCAATCACCATTTTATACATTACTTTTAAAAAAGGAGGATAAGGGAATTGATCGTAATACATAAAAAAAGACAAACCAAACTGTTTAATAACAGGCACGAAAGCTAGTATTGAAATGACAGCCATTGGAACACCTATTTTTAAAAGCTTTACAAAGTTTTGTTTTAAATTATCATTTTGCCATACAACAATCATAAAAGGCAACAACATTGCTCCGCTAGTAATGCGGCAACCAATTGCCAAGCCTAATAACAAACCGGTGAGTATATATTTTTCTTTCAGCAGGTAATAGAAACTCATGAGCACAAAAGCTTCTGTCCAAACAAAATCAATGGTGTATGTACTACTGATATAAAAAACAGGAATGAAAGCAAAGGCAAGAGCAGCTAAAAAAAAGTGGGTGAAATTTAAATGCTTTAGTATCAAGGCAAAATAAACAGTAGTAATGCCGCTAAAAACAGCACAAAGGCCGTTAAATACAAGTGGTCCTGCGCCCCATAACGCTGAATAAATAAGCTCTTGAACAGGATGACCAGGAAGACGAGATGGCTCATAAATGCCAGATAGTTTCGTGTAAAATGCAGCCAAAGCAATACCCCAGGAATCTTCCTCAACACCATAACCACAAAACAAAAAAGGAATACGAGAAAGTACTACTGTAAAAAAAAGTAGAACAAAAATAGTATTGGTTTTATATAAAAAATCTCGTGCAAACACTATTTAGCTTATCATTCGTTGACTAACAGCCTCATACAAAATAATACCAGCAGCAACCGAAACATTCAACGAACCTATTTCGCCCATCATTGGTATTTTTGCCTTAGCATCAGATTTTTGCAAGAATTCATTTGAAATACCATTTTCTTCGGAGCCCAATATAATTGCGGTAGGAACAGTAAAGTCAACTTGAAAATAATAATCACTTGCTTTTTCAGTACACGATACAATTTGCAAACCACACTCTTTTAGAAAATCAATTACTACTTTTAAACTTTGTTCTCTACAAACGGGTATTTTATTTAAAGCACCAGCAGAAGTTTTCATTGCATCAGCATTGATTTGCGCAGCACCATGTGCCGGAATTACAATTGCTTGTACTCCAGAACACTCAGCTGTACGAGCTATTGCACCAAAATTACGCACATCGGTTATTCTATCTAAAATTAAGATAAGGGGTACTTTTCCTGATTCAAAAATAGTTGGGACAACATCTTGTAATTTATGGTAAGTGATAGAGGATAAAAAACCGACAACTCCTTGATGGTTTTTTGTTGTTAAACGATTTAATTTCTCTACAGGTACATATTGAAATGAAATATTGTGATGCTTCAGTACAGCCATTAGTTCGTTATACAGTTCGTTTTTCAAACCGCTTTGCACAAACAATCGGTCAATCTCTTTCCCTGATTTAACGGCTTCTATAATGGGTCTAATACCAAATATTAAACTATCCTCTTCTTTTTTTTGCTGCTTGGTTTGCATATTATTTATTTTTTAGCTTTCTATTATTAATCTTGTAAATATGTTCTTCCTTGTCTCCATATATCAACAGCAGTGTACCACGATTGTTTATATACAACAGAACGTTCGAGTGTGTAATCATTACTAGTAAAGGGGTTGTTAACTTTAGAAAAATAGTAAGAAAGTGAGTTTAAATTATTTTCTTCCCCATAAATCCATGTTTCGGAAGTGAGCGTTCTATAAATCACATTAGGAGATCCGTAAATAAGATAGATCATCCCTCTGTCGGTTTTCCATCCTTCGAGATAGGAAGTAAAAAAATAATTTGCATCTTGAATACGATTGTAATATTTACGAATAATTTCTTTTGCCCGTTCTTGACTACCAGTACAATTGAGCCAAAACTTTTCTATCGCATTTTTTTTATTGCTACTAGCCTCCAGCTCATCATACTCCTGCTTTGAGGTAATAAATCGTAAAGGTAAAACCATATCTTCGGCTTTTTTAATATCCGGAAATGCATCCGAAAAACAAAAAAGTGTTAGACCTTCTTTTTGTGTTGTATCTAACTGAAAATGATAGAATCCTTTTTTAGATGGTGAAAAGCTAACCTTGCCATCATCATTTAATTGCAACACAAACAAACTATCCTGTTTGTATTGAAATGGTTTAGGGTCGGTTACTGAAAATGGTGGTGCAGCTAGCGGAAAATCTCTATTATAATAATGTACATACAAAGCCACTCCCATTTTAGCCTTGTACTGAATTTCTATTGGCTCGAAGGGTTTCAAATAATTTCTAAAAACAGGTGTATTATTTTGAAGTGATTTTACTATAAAATTTTGACGATTTAAATCATTTTGTTTCTCAACAACAATAACACCATTGGTTTCAGCATTTCTGTTTAAATCGGTTACACTCACTCTTAATACATAAGTACTTCCCTTTTTTGCCTTTACATTGATTTTTCCAAGCAACGATTTATCTGAGTTATCATTATTTTTATCTACTAAACGAACAGAGGCGCTATCTATTATTTCTTTTGAGTCCATTTCACTCAGCAAGCGATACGAGATTAGTACATTTGAATAAAAATCTATACCATCGGGGCGAGTATATAAAATTTCTTTACTATTAATTTTAAAGTGTAACTCAGATATCGAATCGTTTATATGAAATACGGTAAACAGAGGACGAATTAGATTAGCATCTCTTTTGTAAGTACTTGTTTGCGTAATTGTAGTACTTTTTTTTGAAGTACCACAGGCTATTACAAACAATGTAATAAGTATAAAAAACAAATACTTTTTCATTATTTATTGTCTTCCAATTTATTTACTGATGAAGCATCAAAAGGCAATGAGCTATCATCGTCTATAAACTTTTGAGGGATCTGTTTTTGAGTTTTTGCTCCTAATTTTTCTATTTCTTGAGCCCTTTTTACAAGATTACCAGCACCTTTGTACAACTTATTTACAGCACTATCGTACGAATTTTTAGAGGCATCAATATTTCTACCTATTTTTTCAATGTCCTCTACAAAACCAACAAACTTATCATACAATGCACCGCTTTGTTTTGCAATTTCAATTGCATTGCGGGTTTGTCGTTCTTGCTTCCAAAGCGAGGCAATGGTACGCAATGTAGCCAACAATGTTGAGGGGCTAACGATTACAATTTTTTTATCCCAAGCAAAATTAAATATTTCTTGATCGGTTTGTACCGCAACACTAAAAGACGATTCGATAGGGATAAATAGCAATACAAAATCAGGCGCATTAAATTCCTTTGAACCTTGATAATTTTTTTCACTCAAGGATTTAATGTGATTGCGCACAGAAAGAATATGCTCTTTGATAAAGCGATCTTTATCTTCACCTTCAGGAGCATTTACATAGGCTTCGTATGCAACTAAAGAAACTTTTGAATCGACAATGATATGTTTATTGTCAGGGAGCATTATAACCGCATCGGGTTGAATACGCTTGCCTTCATCATTTGTGGCACTGTATTGCATTCTATATTCTTGTTCTTTTATTAACCCCGAACGCTCAAGAACTTTTTCTAAAATTAGCTCACCCCAATTGCCTTGTGTTTTATTCTCACCTTTCAACGCTTTGGCCAAATTATTGGCATCTTCGCTTACTTGCTTATTCAAATCAATAAGATTTTTTATTTCGGCTTTCAAAGTAATACGTTCGTCTGATTCGGTTTTATAGGCTTTTTCAATTTTACTTTCAAAATCTTTAATCTTATCTTTTAATGGATTCAAAATAAGTTCAATATTGGTTTTGTTATGGTCGGTAAATTTTTTTGATTTTTCATCCATTATTTTATTTGCAATATTTTCGAATTCAGCGATGGTTTTTTTATGCAAATTTTCATAATCAGATTTTATCAAACTATTTTTTTCTTCCTGTGCTTTGAATATCTCTTCGGCTCTCGCTACACGCGCTTCGGCTTTGCTCGACTTTTCTTTTTCAATATTAATTTCCTGTTCATATTTTTCGCGCACTTGCGATAACTCTGAACCATGTTGCAATTTTAAATCTTTTAAATCTGTAGTAAGTTTGTTGTTTTCTTTTTCTGCATTGTTCAAATTGGTCGTTAGAACAAGTATTTCTTTCTCTAAAGCAACTATTCTATTTTCAAAAACGGACACATCTGTTCCGTTTACTTGCTTTAACTTCAAAAACAAGTATGCAATTATAAATCCTAAAACACAACCGATAACGATAAACAAAAACTCCATTTATTACAAAAATTTAATATTGGCTAATTTACTGATTTTTTGGGAGGTTAAAAAAAGAATGTATTACATTGTTAAACGTTTTAAAAGCTATTTACTATACCAAAGTGTATTTTACCCCCTTTTAGTTCCAAAGGATTATCAAACTGCCTACCCAAGGCATAATTAATAGAAAAAATACCCGCTTTGGTTTCAAAACTTATTCCAGCCCCCACCCCAAAAGGAGTATCATGAATAAAATTTCCCAAAGCATGATTTTCATAATAAGCCCCATCGCCAAAGACATACAAATAAGAATTTTCTTCCAACAAAAACCTATATTCGATTGTGAGTATTGAAAAAACTGAGCTATTAATCGACTCTTCGTCAAATCCTCTCAATGTTTTTAAACCTCCAATTCGAAACAATTCATTTTGAAAAATGGTTTGATTGTATAAAAAACCACCCTGAACACCAAACTTAACAGTGCTTCTTTGCATAACAGAAACAAACATAGCACCCTCTATATCAGCCATATACTGTGTTGTATTTAAGCGGATGTTATCATAAACAATTGGATTAAGATTTGTATTTTTCTTTATTTTTTTTGTTCCAACACTTATATTACTATTTATGAAATAGCCTTTTCGCGGGTTTAACCGATAGTCCATTTTTTCGTACATCCAACCAATACCATACATATTACTACTTATATCAGCATTTAAGGGTAAAGTTGTAACATATTCCAACCCCTTTGTTGATAACAAGCTAGCGTTTTTATTCGCATAAAAAAGTTTAAAATAATTGCCTCCACTAAATAAGTATTGCAAACCAATATTTTGATTTACATCCAAAAAAGTGGTATCTCTTTTATACAACTTAAAATTATAATCAATACCAAAAGGAGTGTTAAAAGCAAAAGGATAAATTGTTCTAAGCTTTAAATCCTGTGTTTGTGTTTGCAACTTACGCCAATTCAAATCAATCAATTCGCCCTTTCCTAAGCCATTTTGCAAGCGCAAACGAACATCACCTGTGAACAAAATTTTACCTGTATTATTATCGGGCAAAACACCTACAATTCCATCAAACTGACTTGCCTGTTTTTTATCCAAATTTAAAATCAATTTATTGTATTTATCATTAAACACAACAGCAGAAGGCTTTGTAAGCTTAACAAATGAGAGTTCGGCTATTCTTGTATTAACCTTTTTTAAGACTGATTCATCATATAAATCACCAGGCTTAACACTCAAATAACTATATAAATAAATAGGAGAAATTTTTGAATTTCCTCTTACAATAACACTATCTATTTGTTGTTTTTTATTTTTATTTACAAATAATTGAGCGCTAATAGTAGAACCATTTATAACTATACTATCCAACTTTATTTCTGCAAAAGGATAACCATTGTTTTCGTAGTAAGTAAGTATTTTCTCCTGAATATGTTTTATATTTTTGAAGGTAATTGGCTTGTTCTTATACAATTTATCTCTAAAGCCAAGTTCACTAAGTACTGCTTCATCAACATTACCATTTTTAAGGGTTGCCCATCGATATTGCTGCCCAACGTAAATGTATGCCTTCATCAATAAAGAATCACTATAAACACTATCAATAGTAGCAGCCAAATAAGCATTATCAATACATTTTAACAAAACAAGCTGCAACTCTTTTTCTCTTTCAACTGGGGTATCAAAAAAATGGGCATAAGATATTTTAGTAAAAAAAAGAGCCGAATCAATACAATTTAATTGCAACGTATATCTATTAGTCAAAATTGTGCCTGACTCTTGAGAAAACAAGCTTGAAGAAGATATATAAATAAATGTAAAAAAAACAGCAAACCGAAAATACATAGTATAAATATAAACAATTACCAATAACGAAAATGATTGCAAAAGATTTTACATTTTGGATAATATTATTATTTTTGTTATTAAGATAACAGTACAAAAACCAGATTAAAAATGAAAAAAACAATAAAATCTATTTCTTTTATTACCATTATTACATTATTGGCTAGCTGTGGTAGTTCAGAAAAAAACTCAACTACCGAAGTAGTTTCAGATTCTGTTAAAACAGCAGAAAACACAACTGACAGCACAGAAACCGAACAGGCATCGGTACTTTATAACATACCATCGCCAATAGAAACATTTACTGTACTAAAAATGACAGGAGCAAAATTTGACAAATCGCTCCTTAATGCAGCAAACAACATTACTAAATATAATTCGAGTTACTCAAAAGCAATAAACCTTGGTACTTATTCCGCAGATTTATCGTTTTGCTTGTTATATAAACAAAATCAAGACATAAATATTTATTTAAAAAATGTAAATGAGTTAACAAGTGCATTAGATATTGATGGAAGCTATGTACAAACTACAGCACAACGATTAAAGGTAAATGCAAACAACCTTGACTCTATTATGCTTATTGTATCAGAGGCTACTGTTAATGCTAACTTATACTTAAAAGAAAACCAACGAGATAATGTAACAGCGCTTGTAACAACAGGAGGCTGGGTTGAAGGCATGTATTTTTTAACCAATCTAGCTTCAAAAACAAATAAAAAAGAAATACTTGATTTAGTGGCTGATCAAAAAAATGTTGTTAAAAACCTTGTAAAAGCCCTAGAGCAATTTAGCGCAGAAAACCAAGAAATAGCCGCATTATTGAAAGATGTAAAAGAGATTGAAGCTATTTATAACTCACTAGCACCTGTTCAAAACGTAGCTGTTGCATCAACAGATAATGACATTGTAAGTATAGGTAATAATTCAGCGATTGAGCTTACAAAAGAACAATTAAAATCAATACTTGACAAAGTAACAGCATTAAGAAGTAAGTTAACGGCCTAAAACACATTCAAAACCATGAAAAAAAGAAACTCAATTATACTTATTGCTATTTTATCAATAGCATCACAATACAATGCAATTGCACAATGTAAATCAATTGTAAAAGAAGGAATACAAAAACTTTCGCCTTATACTCATAACGGACAAGTAAACAATGTAACCTTAAAAGAAGGTAAAACAGCTAAATTACATTTAAGCTTTTATAAGGGTTTAAATTATAAACTTCAAATAAGTGCAGAAGAATCGCTAGGAAAAATAAATTTTAGAGTATTGGATGAAAACCAAAAAGAGGTTTATAATAGCAGTACTGCAGAAAAACCTGTTGATTTTTGGAACTTTTATTCTAACTCTTCACAAGAGCTTATTATCGAACTAACATCATCTGCACCTAAAAAAGGGTGCGCTGCTGTAATTGTTGGAATGCAAGTACCAAAGAAAAGTAATCCTATTCGTAATTTATAATAAAAAAATTACACTTCATAAAAAAACGCAAACCATTTTGGTTTGCGTTTTTTTTATGAGATGCGCATTTAATTACAACTATTTATATAAATAGAATCACAAATTCTATGCATCCTGTTTGCATAAATTTTACTTATTCTTTTCTTAACAACGTTACAACACCCTTATATTGATGTTTGATCTTTTTAAAGTCGATAATATTAAAAGAATATACATACACACCTTGTGGAGCTATTTCAGCACCATTGTTTACTCTTCCATCCCAAGGTTTATTTAAATCATCTGTTTTATAAATAAGATTTCCCCAGCGATCAAAAATAAACATTTCGAAAGACGAAATAAAACTACCCTTTCCAATAAAACTATCATTCACATCATCTTCATCAGGAGTAAATGCAGAAGGAATATAAAACATAAAATCGGGCTCTATTACAACCGTTTGATAAGTAGTATCCGAACATCCCAAAAGCGTTGTTGTAATCAATTGAACTAAATAATGACCAGTATCAGCATAAGTATGAGGTGCAGGAATGCTCAATGTTGACGTATCAGTATCGCCATAATTCCAATACCAATTATTAGCTCCTGTTGACAAATTAGTAATTGTTATAACCGGATCTGTAATTGTTGCGGTTATTGGCATAACCATAAAATTAGCAGAAGGCAATGGATTAACAATAATATGATGATTACGCACCAATGTAGTCACACATCCGCTATCAGAAGTTACTGTTAATGTGATGGTGTAATTTTTAGGATTAAACAGCGAATCATTATCAAAACAATAATTAAAAGCATTAGTATTATTGATAATAGTACCATTGCCTAAATTCCAACTCCAATTATTATTTACTCCAGAAACAATTGTTGAAACATCAGAAAAGTTTACACATAATGGTTCGCAACCAATTGTATCGCTAGCAACAAAATTAACTTGAGGATTAGGATTAATTACAGTTGTATGGGTTATTGAATCAACACAGCCAAAAGATGATGTGATTTTTAATTTCACATCATAAGCTCCAACTGCAGAAAATGTATGTGATGTATTTTGAGTAGTTATTGTAGAACTATTATCATCAAAATTCCAAATCCAACTAACAATATTATCATTTGTAGTATTGGTTGGTATTGTAGATAAGTCATTATAAGATGAAACAAAACCTAAACAAACATTTGAAGAAACAAAATTTGCTGTTGGCAATGGATGCACATCAAAGGCTTGATTTATAGTATCGGCACATCCCTTATCTGTAATTGACATCATCGTTACATCATAAGTTCCATAATTTAAATATTCATATACAGGATTTTGCAATGTATCTATTGGGCTGCCATCGCCAAAGTTCCACTGCCAATGATTTATAGTATTATTATTGGAGACTGTTGAAGAATCGATAAAACTAATGCTATCCCCCAAACAAATATTATTCGCAGCAAAATAAGCAATAGGCATTGGAAACACATCAATAGAATCAACAAGTGTATCGGCACAAGCTAAATTAGATGAACGGGTAATCAACGTTACCTGATACGTACCATAATTTGAGTACAAATGACTTGGGCTTATAGTTGATATATTTACAGGAGTTGCATCTCCAAAATTCCACTCCCAAGTAGCAATTGTACCTAATGTTGGATTTTGCGAAATATTAATAAAAATAGCAGAATCAAACAAACAAGTATTATTAAATGTAAAATTTGATGACGGAGGATCAAATACATTTACCGTTTTGTTTATCGCATTTGAACATGTTTGATTGGTTGTAACAAGAAGTGTTACATTATAAACCCCATGACTAGTATAATAGTGAGTTGGATGTTGAGATGTGTTAGGAGGGGACCCATCATTAAATATCCACACATATGAACTAATTGATGCTGAAGTATGAATAAGCGAAGAATCAGTAAAAAAAACAGAATCGTAAAAACAAACATCTTGAACGGTAAAATTGGCAACAGGATTGTAATACACACTAATTATTTTTGTTACAGTATCAATACATGAAAAATTGTTTTCTACAATAAGAGTTACATTATAATCGCCAGCTAATGGATATGTATAAGTGGGATTCTGATTGGTATCAGCAGAACCACCATTACCAAAATCCCAATTCCATTGAACAATAGAACCTGCAATTGTTGTAGACGAGTCAGAAAACTGATTAGGGGTTCCTTGACACTTAAATACCGTTGAAAAATCGGCAATAGGATTAGGATTACGGGGTACAATTACAGAGAGTGTATCCCAACAAGAATCGGCATCAACAACTGTTACTAAATAAACACCTGCCGACAAACCTACTGCTGTTTGAGTAGTTTGCACTGGTGCAGTATTCCATAAAAAAGAGTAAGGTGCTCTTCCTCCTGTAAAATTTACAGTTGCATTACCATCCAATCGATTCAAACAGGTTTCTTTAACAACAGTTGCATCAGATATTTGCAACAGAGGCAATTGATTTATGGTTACAGAATCCTGAACAGACTGACAAAAAACATCATTTACAATATAGGTATATGTGCCAGCCAACAAAGCAGTAACTGTATCACTTGACTGATTAACCTGTGGCCAAAAATAACTATACGGAGCAGTACCACCAGAAGCAAATAAAATAGCCGAGCCCGGTTTACAAGATGCGTCAAAAGAAGTATCGGACACAGTAAGTTGTGGCGGTTGTGGGCAAGTTGGGCCTAAATTAGCAACGAATCCATCTCCACAAGCCAATATATCACCCTGTCCTGACAGCAACAAATCAAATACATTACCAGCCGTAGGTATAGATGCCACGTGATTTAAATTCATATCGTACTTTTCAATTGAACTAAGTGTTCCAGCATATATATTCCCACAATAATCGAATGCAATACCGCTACAGCCTTCAGACAAGCCATTTGGCACATTAACATTATCAATAAAAGTTAATGTATTTTTCCAAAATCTACGAAGTTGGATTCCATCATAAATGTAAACATAAGGTCCATTTACGGTAACAGAATTAGTTCCTGCCCAAGGCACATAATTATTACCCGAAGCCCAAATGGCATATCCGCTAAGTGCTGAAACAGCAGGAGTAAAATCAGCATTGGTTTTACGTAATGTATGCGTGCTGTATGTACCCAAAGAATATATATCGCCATTACAATCAGTGGCCATAGCAAAAATATCGGGATCATAGGCAATAATATCTGTCACGGCTAATGAAGCTGTATCAAGCCTAGCCAAACTACCACCTGCAAAATTACCACCTAAAGCCAAAATTGTTTTCGATTTATTAAATGCCAACCGCCAATATTCAGAGCCATTAGGGCCAGTTCCGATAACAGCACCTGAGGGGTTCAATTTAATTATTTGCCCAGGAATACCTACTAGCAAATATATACTACCCGAATTTGCAACTGCAATATCACCATAATACATATGGCTGGTATTGTAAGTCCACTGAAGGTTACCTAATGCGTCATACTTTTGAAGCTGCGAACTAGAAGAAGCATTGCCTCCATATACAAAAACATTTCCAAGCGAATCTTCCTGAATATCATACGCTTTATTTGCTGCAGGTATAAGTGGATCTATAATCCAAGGGTCAATAATTAAATCAGATAAAAGTGGAGTGCCTGCATCTAGCTGAGTAACAAATGTTACTACATTATTTTTCAACTCATACTTTATTGGGATTTCCGTTTTATTAATAAACGCATTAGGCGCTTTATCAATAAGTGCATTTAATTTCCCTTCGATATGTAAATTATTTTCTTTATCTAAAAAAAGTCGCCTACTATTATTTATTTTTAATGCAATTGAAGGCACTTTATTACCTGCGTGTACAATAAACTTATACTTCAGCCCTCCTTCTTTTGGTAATTCAAATTCGGCATCTACACCATCAAAAATATTCGTATAATTCAGTTTATTAAAGCCTGCAACGTTATTGTATTGGGTTTTATCTTTATAAGGGCCATAAGTATTATAATCATTTACCTTATCATTAGCGAAAACGCTTACAGTAGAATTAGCATTTAACCACTCTACATTGATTACCTCCCAAGTGGTTTTGAGCCCTTCTTCATCTTCCTCCTCTTTTTCTTCTCTTTTTTTACGTTTAATTTTTTCGGTTTCCGAAAAAACAAGCGAAAACCCATTAGAGGTAAAAAAAATCATAAACTCAGCATTATCTATTCCATATAAAATTTTTCCTGGAATTTGTATGTTTTTTTCGTCAACTAATTTTCTAAACTGCCCTTGTTCTTCAACAAAAATCCTGTTTTGAAAAGGTTTAGCTATAAACTTAGGGTTTCTAGATTCGAGTTTGTAATTGGTAAAAGGAGCCGTTTTTACTATTTGAGAAAAAGCAAAAAAAGTAAGGTTTAGCAACAAGAAAAAAACTATATAGAATCTACGAGTGAGCATTATTTATCTCAATTTAAATTTATAAACCGCTGCAAAAACATTTATCAATCAATAGCGTAAGAGTTACATCAATCATATTATAGATGCAAAAAAAACGCGTTTGGTTGCACATTAAATTAATGCAATGTTTTTATAATCAGCATAGTAAATATATAAAAATTGTGAAAAATAGCAAGGTTTTACTTAGAAAAAATTATAATACATCGTTAAACTCCTTTACTGTATCAAACACCCTACGAGCAAACGAACACAACGGCACAATTTTTATGTGCTTTTCACGAGCAAAGTCAACTGATTTTGCCACCAACTGCTTACCTGCTCCTTTCCCTTTTAGTACATCGTTTACTTCTGTATGAGTTATCAAAATCCGATCAGTAGCCGACCACGAATAATCCATTTTGGCAACTACTTGATTATCTATTTCAATGTAAAACATACCTGTTTTACCATTATCTTTTTGTTTTATTTCCATTTTTTAATCAACAAGTAACATTAAAATTATACAGACATTGGAACTTCCATCAACAAAAATTCAGCTGCGGAATCGGCTACAATTTTCACATCGTCTGTATCCCAAATACCAAAACCATCTCGTGTATTTAAAAGTTGGTTATTAACTTTCAAATTACCTTTTAGCACAAAAACGTACAAACCATTTTCTTTACTTTTAAATTTATATTGAGTGGCTATTCCTTTATCAAAATCAGCTAGGTGAAACCAAGCATTTTGATGAATCCAAACTCCAGCATCATCGCTATTAGGCGATACTATTTGTTGTAATTTATTTTTTCTGTCAGCAACTTTCAGCGTTATTTGATCGTAGCGAGGTGTTACATTTTTTTTATTGGGAAACACCCATATTTGTAAAAATTTAACTTGTTGATTTTTATTTTTATTGTACTCGCTATGCTGTATTCCTGTACCAGCACTCATTACCTGAATATCACCATTTTTAATAACGGCAACATTACCCATACTATCTTTATGCTCTAAATCCCCCTCAAGAGGAATTGATATAATTTCCATATTATCATGAGGGTGAGTTGGAAAACCCATTCCTTCAGCAACAATATCATCATTTAGTACACGAAGTACGCCAAAATGCATTCTTTCAGGATTGTAATAATTAGCAAAACTAAACGTATGCTTGCTGTGCAACCAACCGTGGTTAGCATCGCCACGCGTATCGGCTTTATGTAAAACAGAATTGGCCATAATTTTAGAATTTGTATTTGGTATATGATTAAAACCTAACGTTTCGGGATGCACTAGTGGCTCTAGCCCTGCTAGTTCATCAATATTATTGGTTAGTGCATTTATACCCGATGCACTTGCAGCAAATATGCCTGTACCAAGTAGTCCTTTTTTTATAAAATCTTTTCTGTCCATGGCTATTTAAATTTTATAATACAAAGGTGCAACAAAATTTACATTGGTTGCAATACAGTAGAATAAGATTTTTAATTAATCTAGATTAAGAAACTGTTTAAATTTTCTTTGTAAAAAGTGTTATAAAGCTTCCCACCCTTTTTCGACAGGCTCGAAATGATCTAGCGCATGTTTTTTTTCGAGGGAACCTGTGGTGAGCTTATCGAACCATCGAGAAATGAGCGAAGGATTAACTGTAAATATGAAATTTAAACAGATACTAAATTTTTTTACTTATTCCGATTTTAAATTGCTTCTCATCTTGCTCAAAAATTCGGGGGTAACACCAATGTAGGATGCAATTTGTTTTTGAGGCAATACATTTATAAGTGTTGGGTAGGTTTTGCAAAAATTACGATAACGTTGCTTGGCGGTAAGGCTTAAATTATCCATTAAACGTTGTTGGTTGCTTACCAATGCTTTTTCGGTAAGTATTCGAAAATAACGCTCGAGTTGAGGAAGATGATCAAACAAAGCTAATTGGCTCTCGCGCGTAAGCAACAACACTTCGGTATCTTCAAGCGCATCTATATTCAAATAGCCTTCCTTTTGTGAAATAAAACTATACATATCAGTAATCCACCAGCCTTGTGGAGCAAATTGGAGCACATGCTCAAAACCATTGTTATCAATTGAATATGAACGCAAGCAACCATTTAATACATAAGCTGTTTCTTTTGCAATTTGTTTTTCGTGTAGAAAAAATTGCTTTTTTTTAATTTTTTTAATTAGCAATTTATCCATTAAACATTTTTGTTCTTGGGAACTCAAATTGATATGCTTATTCAAACTATCTATGATTAGTTGATGTTCCAT
>JBASCV010000019.1:0-21360 GCA_049651825.1 Bacteroidia bacterium | reverse complement strand
TCCGTGGTCTGGATGACGGTCGGTAATGGCGTTGCACAAAATTATTTCAGGCTGATATTGACGGATTTTTGTGATGATTTGCAATTGATGTTCTTGGTCGTTTTTAAAAAAGCCGTCAGCCATTTTTAAATTATCTCTTACACTTACTCCTAATATTTTAGCTGCATCTTGTGCTTCAATTAATCGTAGTTCGCCACTTCCACGTGTTCCTAACTCGCCACAGGTTAAATCAAGTATACCGCATGTTTTACCTAATGCAATGTGTTTAAGCAAAGTGCCTCCACACGAAAGTTCAACATCATCAGGATGAACACCAATTGCAAGTATATCTAATTTCATTGTTTTAAATTTAAGAGTCAAGATTTAAGAACCTAGAGTCAGGATTTAAGATTGTAAGTTGTTAAGTTAATATGTATGCAAGCTCTGTAATTAATAAATCGCTGATTATGATTGACTTAAAGGGTAAGTTATAACTAATTAAACTCTCAAACTTAAAACTTGCAAACTCAAATACTAAAAATTAATAACTCAACACTAAAAACTAAATAACTACTTCCCACTTACCCAATTCACAATTTTATCGCCCATAGGTTTATCACCAGAATAGGCAACATCAACCAAATTTCCTTTTTCGTCAATCATGTATTTTTGAAAATTCCATTTTACTGACGAATCCATTTTACCGTTTTTAGCTTTTTGAGTTAACCATTGATAAACAGCATGCATATCATCGCCTTTAACAGATATTTTTTCCATCATCGGAAAGTTTACACCATAGTTTTTTTTGCAAAATTCTTGAATTTCAGAGTTACTACCAGGTTCTTGATGGCCAAAATTATCGGCAGGAAAGCCTATGATGATGAAATTTTTGTTTGCATAGGTTTCAAATAGTTTTTCTAAATCTTGATACTGAGGGGTATAGCCACATTTTGATGCAGTATTTACAATTAATACTTTTTTGCCTTTTAAAGAACTGAAGCTAAAATCTTTGCCTTCAATGGTTTTTGCACTTAAATTATAGAATGAACTTTGAGCATTTGTTGCCAATATGGTTAGTACAAGCGATAGTGTGAGAATAAGTTTTGTTTTCATAATTTTAAAACAGTTTAAGATAGTATTTGTATTGTTGCAAAGGTACTAAAAAATAGGTGTTTTTAACAGATAACAAAATTTAATTGCTTATTGATGCAAGCAATCAATTTGAAGCGTACCTTTGTACAAAGCAACCTATATTTTGAATACTGTTAGTTATCTGATAATTAAGGAATTAAAGCTGGAGCTTCGCAATAAATATGCGTTGGGAGGCATACTTATTTATGTTGTATCAACAGTGTTTGTAAGTTATTTATCGTTTAAGCAAGTAATTAATCCTGCCACATGGAATGCTTTGTTTTGGATAATATTGCTTTTTGCATCAATAAATGCTGTTGCCAAAAGCTTTATTAGTGAATCTGCTGGTCGAAATTTGTATTTATACACTTTGGCCGATCCACAATCGGTTATTATTTCAAAAATTATTTATAACTCATTGTTGCTCATTGTTTTATCAGCACTTTGCTTGTTAACTTATTCGTTGTTTATTGGTAACATTATTCAAGATTTGGGTCTTTTTTCTCTTACTTTATTTTTAGGTAGTTTAGGTTTTGCATCCTTACTAACAATGGTTTCGGCCATAGCATCAAAAACCAGCAATAATTTTACGTTGATGGCGATATTGAGTTTACCAATAATGCTCCCCTTATTGATCGTATTGATTAAATTATCAAAAAATGCAATTGATGGTTTGGAAAAATGGGATTGGAATGGGCTTGCTATTTTGGCGTTTTTAAACGTGATAATAGTCAGCTTATCTTATTTATTATTTCGTTACCTTTGGAGGGATTAGAAAGTGCCGCCTCAAGTGTAATGTTTTTAAGTTAGAGAGAGAATCCTTTAAAAGGCTTCGCACAGCCTTCGACAGGCTCAGACTGACTAAGCACTGGTTAAATTAATTTAGTCGAAATATAGGCAAAGGCTGGGTTAACCAAATGAAATTGCCTTAAGGTGAGGAGAAAAAATTGGAGATATTAAAAATGGATTTAAATAAAGAAAAAAATACTGTCATAAGTACCTCTTCTTCAAATGGTTTGTGGTGGAAAATAATTGCTGTACTATTGGTGTTTTATACAATTATAGCAGGTTTTTTAATTCCTGTTCCAGCACAAGCTATCCTTAACGAAAGTATTCGTAACCTTTATTTTCATGTACCCATGTGGTTTTCAATGATGGCTATACTTTTTATTTCGGTATGGCATAGCATTAAATACCTGAGTAAATCATCAATAGAAAGTGATATTGTGGCTTCGGAGGCTGCGCATACGGGTATGTTGTTAGGGGCTTTGGGTATTCTAACGGGCTCTGTTTGGGCGCGTTATACTTGGGGTGCATGGTGGGTAGCCGATACCAAATTGAATGGTGCTGCAATTACAATGCTTATTTATTTTGCTTATTTTATATTAAGAGGTTCGTTAAACGAAGAGCAAAAAAGAGCTAGAATAGCAGCTGTTTACAACATATTTGCTTACGTAATGTTGATTGTTTTTTTGATGATTTTACCCCGTATGAGCGACTCATTACATCCGGGCAACGGTGGTAATCCGGGTTTTAATAAATATGATTTAGATAGCAATATGCGTATGGTTTTTTATCCAGCAGTTATCGGTTGGATATTGCTTGCGTATTGGATTTTTACACTGAGAGTTCGCATTCAAAAATTAAAACGAAAAATAGAATTCAATGACTAATTTGTATAAAAAAGTAGCACTTTTTATAGCGCTAATTGTGCTATCAACAGCAACGTTTGCACAAGAGCAAGCACCGCAAGTTGAAATGGCTGATGCTCTTTATCAGTCAGGTAAAATATATGTTGTAATAACTGTTATTGCAATCATATTTACTGGCATTATTGCCTATTTGATTGTGTTGGATAGAAAAATAAGTAAACTTGAAAAACAGAACAATAAATGAAATAGCCATCACTACATATTCATAAAAATAAAGAATGAATATTATGGCGTATTCCATGTGACAACTAAAAAACAAATTATATACACATGAAAAAAGTACACATTATAGGCATCATCATTATTGCTATTGCAATAGGTGCTATACTTACTACATTAAACAATACTAGTACTTATGCGAGTTTTGCCGAAGCTGCCGAAGCTCCTGATAACGAGTTTCATGTGGTAGGGAAGTTTAATAAAGAAAAAGAAAGTGTTTACAATCCTCAAGTAAATGCAAATGTGTTTACTTTTTATATGATTGATAATAAAGGCGAAGAAAAGAAGGTGATTTTGAATAAAAATAAACCTCAAGATTTTGAGCGTTCGGAACAAATTGTGTTGATAGGTAAAATGCAAGGTCAAGAATTTGTTGCATCTGATATATTAATGAAATGTCCATCAAAATATAATGATGGTAAACCTCAGGAAACTGCAAGTAACCAAAATTAATTTGAGAATTTGGCAATTTGAAAATTATTTAATGCCTCAATCTCTAAATTATCAAATTTTTAAATTATCACATTATCAAATTAAAATATGGAATACATAGGCGAGCATTTGTGGGTAGGTAAAGTAGGTAATTTGTTTGTGATACTTTCTTTTGCATTTGCGCTATTGGCAAGTATCAGTTATTTTTTTGCTGCACGCGATAATGATGAAGCTGTATCGTGGAAACGTATTGCACGCATTGCTTTTCGTACTCACGCATTGGCTGTAGTAGGCATAGTAGCTACACTTTTTGTGATGCTTTACAATCATTATTTTGAGTTTGAATACGTGTGGCACCATAGCAATAAAGAAATGCCGTTGCGTTATATTTTATCGTGCTTTTGGGAAGGGCAGGAGGGAAGCTTTTTGTTATGGACGTTTTGGCACATTGTACTTGGTTTAATTCTTCAGCGTACCACCAAAACATTTGAAGCGCCTGTAATGGCTGTATTATCAGTAGTTCAGGTGTTCTTGGCTTCTATGTTGTTGGGCGTTTTTATTTTTGATTATCGTATTGGTAGCAATCCGTTTACTGTATTGTTGCGCGAACATCCTGATTTTGCTAACATTCCGCTTTTTTCGAATCCTAATTATTTAGAAAAATTAGATGGTAGAGGATTGAACCCATTATTGCAAAACTATTGGATGACCATACATCCTCCTACTTTGTTTTTAGGATTTGCATTAACCGTAGTTCCTTTTGCTTATGCTATAGCTGGTTTGTGGCAAAAACGTTATAGCGAGTGGATTAAACCTGCATTGCCATGGGCATTTACGGGAGTTATGGTGTTAGGTATTGGTGTATTGATGGGTGGTGCTTGGGCGTATGAAGCCTTAAGTTTTGGTGGTTTTTGGGCTTGGGATCCGGTAGAGAATGCTTCTCTTGTGCCATGGCTCACTTTGGTTGGAGCGGCACATGTTATGCTTATCAATCGCAATCATGTACAATCGTTGTTTATTACGTTTTTCCTTACAATCATTACGTTTGTATTGATACTGTATTCAACCTTTTTAACCCGTAGTGGTATTTTGGGCGAATCGTCCGTTCATGCGTTTACAGATTTGGGCATGTCGGGTCAATTGCTTGTGTATCTGCTGTTTTTCTTGGTGTTGGGTTTAGGATTACTTATTTATCACAAAAAATATTTTCCAAAACAAGAAAAAGAAGAAGATATTGTATCGCGTGAGTTTTGGATTTTTGTAGGAGCTATAGTGTTGTTGATATCCTCGTTCCAAATCATGTTTTACACTTCCATGCCTGTGTGGAATAAGCTGTTTGGCTTAAACAAGGCTCCAGCAAAAGATGTTGTTGCATTTTACAATGCGTGGCAAATGCCTTTTGCAATTATTGTTTTGTTGCTGATTGCTGTTACTCATTTTTTTAAGTATAAGCATACCGAAATCAATAAATTTTACAAACAATTATTAATGTCGTTTGGTATTGCGTTAGTTGCATCAGTGGCTATTTCGGCCTTGTTGAATTTTGATAAACCATTGCATGGATTTTTATTGTTTAGTGCTGTTTTTGCAACGCTAGCAAACGCTGATTACACCATTCGAATATTAAAAGGCAATATTAAAAAAGCAGGTGCATCCGTTGCACATGTTGGTTTTGCATTAATATTGTTGGGAGCGCTTATTTCTACTTCTAAAAAAGATGTAATCTCTCAAAATACCTCAGGGAAAAGTGTTGAGAGTTTGGGCGAATCAATGTCGAACAATAATAATATTTTGCTTACCGAAGGCGATACATTGCCTATGGGCAGATATCATGTAACTTATAAAGGAAAACGATTTGAAGGCATTAACGTGTATTTTGATGTAGATTATTTTACTAAAAATACGGATGGTGCGTATCAAAAAGAATTTTCTTTATCGCCTTTGGTACAAACCAATCCACGTATGGGAAATGTTGCAGAGCCCGACACACGCCACTTCCTTACCTATGATGTGTACACACACGTTACCTATGCCGATTTAGAAAGCTTGAAGGAAAAGAAAGCTGAAACAAAAGATGAATACACACAGGCAAAAAATTACACGTTGAAAAAGGGTGATACCATTTTTTCGTCTAATGCCATTATTATATTTGATTCGTTGAGTACATCTGTTAATAAGGATAAATTCGGAATTTCAAAAGACGATATTGCTGTAATGGCTATTTTTAGAGTGCTTTCTATCAGTAAAAAATACGAAGCTACACCCGTATATGTAATTCACGAAAACAGAATTCAGCCTATTGCTTCAAAAGTGGATGAATTGGGCTTACAGTTTATGTTCTGGCAAATCAATCCTGCAAACAGCACTATTGATATATCATTGCAAGAAAAGAAAGAAAATGTGCGTGATTTTATTGTAATGCAAGCAATGATATTCCCGTACATCAATATTCTTTGGATAGGGTGTATTATTATGGCTATAGGCACAGTATTGGCTATATGGGAGCGAATTAAAAGAAATTAATTACTCGTTTTTCATTGAAAAAAACAACACATAGCATTGTATTTATTGGTTCCGGAAATGTGGCAACACATTTGGCCTTGGCTTTAAAAAAAGCAGGCCATAGAATCATTCAAGTATACAGTCAACATCTTGAACATGCTGATGCGTTGGCTAAATTAGTGAAAGCCCAATCCATTGATTCTATTGAATTGATTGACAAAATGGCCGATATATACATTGTTGCTGTAAAAGATGATGCAATAGAGGTGGTTGTAAAACAACTGCAACTATCTGATAAAATTGTTGCACATACATCAGGAAGTATTGATATGAAAGCGTTGAAAAATGCGTCAAAAAATTATGGTGTATTTTATCCTTTACAAACGTTTTCTAAAAACAAAAAGGTTGATTTTAAAACTGTTCCTATTTGTTTGGAAGCCAACAATAGTGATACATTTACCGTATTGTTAAACTTAGCTCAAATAAGCACTAATGTACAATCAATCAATTCAAAACAGCGTAAAAGTATTCATTTAGCTGCTGTTTTTGCATGCAATTTTAGTAATCACCTGTATGCTATAGCCGACACTATTTTACAAAAAAATAAACTATCGTTAGAATTGCTCAAACCATTGATTGAAGAAACCGCACAAAAAATAAAAACAACAGCTCCCGTTCTTGCACAAACTGGGCCTGCCGTGCGTAACGATAAAAAAATAATGAAAAATCATTTGGAGATGTTGAGTAGTAATAGCGATTACCAAAAAATATATGAATTGCTGAGTAAAAGCATTCAAAAACAACGTAAAAAGAAAAAGTAATTGAGTTTTGATGGAAAATTTTAAAACAAAATTAACACGCATAAAAGCCTTCATTTTTGATATTGATGGTGTGCTTACAGATGGTTCGGTAATACTGATGCCCGATGGTGGTCAAATGCGAGTGATGAATATTAAAGATGGTTATGCCATACAACATGCTGTAAACAAGGGTTATAAAGTTGCTGTAATTTCGGGTGGTAAAAATGAAATGACACGCAAACGATTGAATGGACTTGGTGTGTACGATGTGTACTTAGGTATTGCCAATAAATTGGATGCTTTTGATGAGTTTATTTTAACCTACAACATTTCGCCTGACGAAATATTGTACATGGGTGATGATGTGCCTGATTATGAGGTAATGAAGCGTGTTGCAGCGCCTACATGCCCTAGCGATGCGGCAACCGAAATTAAAGAAATTTCGTTGTATGTTTCGCAGATACCAGGAGGAAAGGGTTGTGTTAGAGATGTGATTGAACAGGTAATGCGTGTGCAGCAAAAGTGGTAGTTTTGGGTATGTGTGGCTAGCTAATAGCAACACAAAAGACAATATGAACACATTTAGCCAGAAATTTTCATTAAAAAATAATAATTATGAAACACTCTAATTATATTAAAGCAATTTATCTGACTATATTTCTATCATTCTCAACAACAATAATTGTTTATATAATAAACTTTAGTAGCCTTGATGTTTCAAAAAATACGGCAGATTGGGGGACTTTTGGTGACTACTTTGGTGGGGTATTAAATCCAATTACAGCTTTAATAAACATTTTAGTATTTATTTATCTTACAAAGGTTATTGCAAAAACTGAAGAACTTTCAAATTTAAATAATCTTGAGTATCATAAAAAATTAACATTAGCAGAGCTTAAACACCATAGCTACATTGAATTTGCAGATAAACTAGATGATTTACCAAGAATACTTTTTAATGAAGAATTAAATAAATATGCGGACGAAACGACATTATTAATAATTTATGTTCAATCTTTTATAGAAAACATGACTCATTTATTTCCTCTATTTGAAAATAAAAAGAACACTGAGAATTTATTAGAATCGATGAAAAAGATAATTCAAAAAATTGAAGAAATTCAAAATGAAAAGAATGAAGAAACCAGAAAAATATTTTTAAAAGAATTAAGAACATTATTCAGTTACTATTTTGTAGAAAAATCAGCTTTAATAAAGAAAATGCAACAAGAAATGTTAAGATAGACTATTAATTTGCTATTTATGACACCACCTTCTCAAGGTTCTTAATTCTTGTAAACCATTAACAATTATAATAATCACATATGTTAGCATTCTTAAAATTAATTCGTGTTCAAAATTTATTGATTATTGCTTTAACGCAATACTTGATACGTTGGTGTTTGATATTTCCTATTTTAAAAGCACAAAGCAGTTATTATGAACTTCAATTAACAGAGTGGCAGTTTTTCTTTTTAGTGCTTTCTACCACTATGATTGCCGCTGCAGGTTATATTATAAACGACTATTTTGATGCGCGTATTGATAAAATAAACAAGCCTGAAAAAATTGTAATTGATAAAGGCGTGAAAAGAAGAGTAGCCATGGGTGCGCATATGGTTATTAATATACTTGCCTTTTTTATTGGTTTGGGTGTTTCTTATTCAATAGGTGTGCCCAAATTGGTATTTGCTCATTTTATGTGCATTTCGGGCTTATGGTTTTATTCTACTACGTTTAAAAAGCAACTGCTTATTGGTAATATAATTATTGCTTTATTTACTGCTATGATTCCATTTGTAGTTGTTGTATATGAATTACTTGCTTGCTATCGTTATTACTTACCAATTGATAGTTCTATAAGTTTTAAAGGAATTTGGATTTATTGTTTTGGCGTTTGTGTATTTAGCTTTTTATTGTCGCTTGTACATGAGTTTATTAAAGACTTAGAAAACTCAGAAGGCGACAAAGAATTAGGATTTTCTACTTTGCCTGTAGTGTTTGGGCAGAGGGCTAGTAAACTTGTAATAAGTGTTGTATTGTTGGCAATAGTATCGTTTTTAATCTACTATCAGGTAACTCAATTTTTTCATTCAGATTATTTAACCTTGGTTTATTTTATTGTAGCACTTCAGTTGCCAATACTTTATTTACTTTATATAATTTTAAAAGCAAACACAAAACCCTTGTTTCATAAAGCTATTAAAATAACCAAAGGCATTATGTTTGCTGCAATATGTTATTTGCTTGTATTTGCTTATATCATTTTACATTTTATACAAATGATTTAATGCTTGATTTAAGGGGCCAATCGCTCTATTTTCCATCCATTTGCTGTTTTTGAATATAAAATACGGTCGTGCAAACGGCTAGGACGACCTTGCCAAAACTCAATTGTTTCGGGCTTTAGCAAATACCCCCCCCAGTGTGGCGGACGAGGTACATCTTCAGTAGGGAATTGTGCTTCAAATTTTGCATATTCTGTTGCTATCACATCACGGTTTGCAATTATAGCACTTTGTTCCGATGTCCAAGCTCCCAGTTTGCTCGTACGTGGGCGTGTTTTAAAATACAAATCTGATTCTTCGGCACTTTGTTTTACAACGGTACCTTCAATGCGCACTTGGCGCTCCAGTTCAGGCCAAAAAAACAACAATGCAACATTTGGGTTCTCACTTATTTCATTGCCTTTTCGGCTGTTGTAATTGGTGTAATAAACAAAGCCATCGTCATTAAAGTTGCGCAACAACAATATACGTGCCGAT
Organism: Bacteroidia bacterium; assembly: GCA_049651825.1. Taxonomy (GTDB): domain Bacteria; phylum Bacteroidota; class Bacteroidia; order 2-12-FULL-35-15; family 2-12-FULL-35-15; genus 2-12-FULL-35-15. The sequence goes on along the minus strand of JBASCV010000019.1, from coordinate 11,820 downwards.
GGTTTCCCCTCTTTACTTGCAGTACAAACAGTCATTGCATTGGGTTCATTTACTTTTGAATCTACAGCCTCTTTAAACCATTTTTCAAATTGAGCAATTGCGTTTTGAGCAACATCTTTTTCGTCCAATGTTTGCTTTGCAAAATCGTGGCGCAGTGTGTTGATGTATAATCTTAAATCTTCCATTTTGATATATTTTTATAATTCTTTTGAAATGGCTTATTTAGAAGCAATTTCATTTAATTTTAATACTAGTTTTTTTGATGTGTCGTTAAAATATCGTTTTTGTTTGTAAGCTACCACCCAACGAATACCATTAATAGCATTTGTTAAAAATAATTCATCAGCACCCAGCAATACACTCTGTGTAATGGTGGTTTCGTAAACCGCAATACGATTGGTTTGTGCAATTTCAATTATTTTTTTTCGCATTACTCCATTTATACAACCTTCGGAAATAGGGGAGGTGTAAAGCACTCCGTTTTTTACCGCAAATATATTGGAACTGATGGCTTCGGTTATGTTGTTTTTATCATTCATCAAAATACACTCGTCTAATGCGTGTGCATTTTTATAAATGCCTGCCATGATGTAAATGGCGCTATTGGCTGTTTTAAGAACAGATAAGGTGCTTGGCGATTTTTTCAATTCAGTATAAACATCTACTGTATACCCTTTTTGATTAAGTACATAGCCATTATCTTCTATTGAATCGGCTTGTAATAAATACGATGTTGTATTGTTGTCAGGCGCATAACGTCCACCATCATTGCGGTAAACCGTTAGGCGTATGCGTGCATCATCACCTAAATTGTTTTTTTCGACTAAGTCGTGTATTGCTCTTGATACAATCACTTCATTTAGTTCAACACCAGATTGCATTTTAAAAATATTCATCCCATGTTTCAAACGTTGCAAATGTTCTTTTAGAAACTGAGGTCTATTATAAGCAAATCGGATAGTTTCGAACAGAGCATCGCCATAGCAGAAAGCTCGGTTGTTTACCGAAAACAAAGGAGTATCAGCATTTACATACGTTCCGTTATGGTTAACAAAATTTGTCATACTTATTTATTACTCTATCTTATTCAATAGTAATTTTAATGAACTGTTTGCTTCAATCAAAAAGCCCTTTACACCTGCTTTTTCGGCAGCTTCGGTATCTCTTTCTTTATCACCAATAAAATAAGACTTACTGGCATCAATATTAAAACGTGCTAATGCTTTTTCAACAAACAATGAATCGGGTTTGCGACAAATGCATTTAGTTACATCTGGGTGATGCACACAATAGTATATTTCGGACAGTGTAATATTATTTTGTTTAAACACTTCAAGTAAATGTGCGTGTAATATTTCTACATCAGCTTGCTTGTATAAGCCCTTTGCAATACCACTTTGATTGGAAACTATAATTAATAGATATCCTTTTTTTTGCAACAATTGCAATACCTCAATTAGATCAGGCAGAATAACAAAATCTTCTAAACGGTAGGTGTACCCACGTTCTACGTTTATAACCCCATCTCTATCTAAAAATACTGCTTTGTTCATTTATGAAGAACTTGTTTTAAAATTAATTCAAAAAATACAAATATGCTTGCTGTAGCTCACATTTTGATAGTTCGACAAGCTCACTAAAGGCTTACACAAAGTGACTTTGCGCGCAGTCAGTCTGAGCCTGTCGAAGACTGTGCGTTTGCAATAGCAAAGTTCTTTAATAATTTTATTACCCTTTTATTTGTTGAATAAACTCCATTGCCAACGAAGGTTTCAATGCAATTGTAAATAATACACCATATAAAGCTCCCCAAAAGTGCGCATCATGACCAATATTGCTTTGCCCTCGTTTGCTTAAATAATATTCTAATCCAAGAAAAATTAATCCAAAAAGATATGCAGGAATAGGAATTGGCAATATCAACAACATTAATTTTTGAGTAGGAGCAAGTACAATAAATGCAAATATTACTGCCGAAACGGCTCCAGATGCACCTAAGGCATTATAGTAAACATTGTTTTTATGTTTTTCGTATGAGTATAACGAAGATGTGGCTAAACTACTTACATATAAAAATATAAATAGAATAGGACCTTTTTCGCCAAACACATAAGCATCGCTGTACATATGCTCTACAGCGCCACCAAACATATATAACGAAAACATATTAAATCCCAAATGAAACCAATCGGCATGAATAATGCCGCTCGAAAACAAACGGTACCATTGCTTACGATTGTTAATCATATAAGCATTAAACATTAATTTGTCTTTCATCGCGTAATTATCCATGTAAATGGCTGATACAGCAACTGTAATAAAAATTAATAGGAGTGTTATATTTACTGTAAGCATAGTTGTAAAAATAAAAAAATGATTGTTAGCTCTAAAAAATGGTTGTCAAAGCTCATCTTTTGTTCTCTTTTTTTGTTCAATAATTAATCGTAGCGATTGGTCGTAAGTAATATAATTCCATGCCCAATTAATGAATATAAGTACTCTGTTTTTAAGACCTACAATAGACATTAAGTGTACAAACATCCAAATCATCCATGCAAAAAAGCCTTGTAATTTTATACGTGGTAAATCCGCAACAGCTTTGTTTCTACCAATGGTAGCCATAGAGCCTAAATCTTTATACTTAAATTCTTCGAGTGCTTTTTTTTGTAATGTTCTTTTAAAATTTTTAGCCAACAAATTCCCTTGCTGAATGGCTACTTGTGCTACTTGCGGATGTCCGTTCGGAAAATTAGGTTCTTTCATAAATGCTATATCGCCAATTGCAAAAATGTTGGAATAGCCTTCTACTTTATTGTATCTATCTACTTTTATTCGATTGGCGCGCTCTATTGCATTGGCATCTAACCCTGCAATGTTATTACCTGTAACACCTGCAGCCCACACTAGTGTATTGGCTCGTATAATAGTACCATCAGCTAAAAAAATGTTTTCACCATCATAATTTTTAACACGTGTATTTACAGATACTTGTACACCTAATTTTTTGAGATACTCGGTAGCTTTTATAGATGCTGCTTCCGACATGTTGTTTAGTACCTTTGGCGAACCTTCTAACAGATGGATTTGCATCAGTTCAAAATCAAGCTCAGGATAATCTTTAGGCAATACAAAACGCTTCATTTCCGCCAAAGTACCAGCTACTTCAACACCTGTAGGGCCAGCACCTACAATAACCATATTCATTAACCCTTTGCGAGTTTCTAAATCATCAACTAGCAATGCACTTTCATAGTTTTTTAGTATTGTATTGCGCAACGCCAATGCTTCGGCAACCGATTTCATTGGGCTTGCATGCTTCATCAATTCGCTATTGCTAAAAAAATTAGTAGTGGTGCCAATCGCTAGTACTAAATAATCGTAATTGATAATACCAATATTGGTAGAAATTTGTTGTGCTTCGGCATTTATTTTTAACACTTCCGCAATGCGAATATGAATGTTTTTTGTGTTTTGAAAAATTTTTCGAAACGGAAATGAGATAGCACTCGGTTCTAAACCAGCTGTTGCTACTTGATAAAATAATGGTTGAAACTGGTGGTAATTGTTTTTGTCTAGTAGTACCACCTGATAATCGGAGCCCGATAGCTCGCGAGCAAGCTTCAAACCTCCAAAACCGCCCCCAATAATAACAATCCGTTTTTGGTTTGTTTCCTTTATGTTGGCTTTCATAGATAGAATAAATTAAATACAAAATTACTAATAACTGAACGGGATTTGAGTAAAATGTTTACTTATTTTATTGTAATTACTAGTAATTGTTATTGCATTTTAGGATTATTTTTTGTTACTTTACTAAAATTGTATTCTCATGTCGGCAATAAGATTAACATATTTTTTCTTTTGTTTGATAGGTTGTGGATTAAATTTATTCGCTCAGGAGGCTGAAGAACAATCAGTAATTACCATTATTGGTGATGAATTTGTTGATGCTGAAAATACCCATGATTTTGTGAATACAAACCCCTACCAACAGTCATTAGCTCCGCCTGTGAATCAAAAAATAATTAATGAAAATCAACGAGGTATGTCTGCTTCTGTTGATAATGGAGTTAGTATGCGTTTTGAAAATGGTTATTACAAGCCTGCTGAACGTTTAGGGGGAGGTTCTTTTGCCGTTAATTCAACTATCTATGAAGATGATTATGAAAAAGTAAAAAAGCGTACAGTTGGTTTAACCGAGCGTACATTTAACGCAAAGAAAAAACTCAGAAAGTGGTTGCCAAAACGTAAAAAAAAGTATCGTCCTACTATGTGTGGAAGATTTTGAAACTCAGCTTTTGCTATGCAGTTTGCTTTTTATTGTTAAATACTTTTTTTATATGTGTAATAGCTAAAAACGGGGGATTTATCCCCCGTTTTTTTTTTATTTTTTGATGTATTTAAAATCGTGATTGTTTTTTATCGCTTTTAATGATTGATAAATTAATTTTATCACATTTTCTACATCTTCTTTATGTACGCTTTCTACTGTTGTGTGCATATAGCGTAATGGAAGTGAAATTAAAGCTGATGGTACACCGCCTACAGAATAAGCAAAGGCATCAGTATCTGTTCCTGTAGCTCTTGATACTGCAGCACGTTGAAAAGGAATTTTATTGGTATTAGCTGCATTAATTACAAGTTTTAATAAGTTGTTTTGCACTGCAGGACCGTATGTAAGTACAGGGCCTTTACCGCAGGCTAAATCACCACTAGCAATTTTACTCATCATTGGCGATTGTGTATCGTGGCATACATCGGTTATGATGGCTACGTTTGGGCGTATGGTTTGTGAAATCATTTCGGCACCATGCAAGCCTACTTCTTCTTGAACTGCGTTTACAATGTACAATCCAAAAGGTAATTTTGTTTTGTTTTCTTTTATTAATCGTGCTACTTCTGCAATCATAAAACCGCCAATACGGTTGTCTAAAGCTCTTCCTACATAATACCTATCGTTTAATGTAATTAGCTCATCTTCGTAAGTAATTACGCAACCAACATGAATACCTAATTCTTCTACTTCTTTTTTTGAAGAGCAACCGCAATCTAAAAAGATATTTTTTAATGAAGGTGCTTCTTCTTTAGCCGCATCACGTACGTGAATGGCTGGCCATCCAAATACGGCTTTCACAATTCCTTTATCAGTATGTATATTTACACGTTTTGAAGGTGCTATTTGATGATCGCTACCACCGTTTCTGCGTACGTAAATAAAACCATCGTTGGTAATGTAATGCACAAACCATGATATTTCATCAGCATGCGCTTCAATTACTACTTTAAATTCAGCTTCTGGATTTATTACTCCTACGGCTGTTCCATAGTTGTCAACAAAATAGTCGTCAATATAAGGGTTGATGTAGTCAAGCCATATTTTTTGACCTTCGCTTTCAAAGCCTGTTGGAGAAGCATTGTTCAGATATTTTTGCATGAATTCATGCGAAGAAGTATTTAAAATACTTTTAGTCTTCTTTTCTTTTTTTTCTTCTTTTTTCTTTGCCATATTATTATAGATATGAGATGTGAGATATGAGATTTGAGACGTATGTTTTAATTTTTAAGATGTGAAATGTGAAACAATGATATTTATCTCAAATCTCACATCTCACGTCTATTTTACTTCTTAGCAACCCAATTATCAACCATTTCGGTTAATAAATTCATAGGTACTGGCCCCGAAGTAAGCACTACATCGTGAAACTCACGAATATCGAATTTATCGCCTAATTTTTTCTTTGCATTTTCGCGAAGCTCTACTATTTTGTTCATACCAATTTTGTATCCAGTTGCTTGGGATGGCCATACAATATAACGTTCAATCTCTTTTTTGTTATCGCCTTCAGGGTTTGGAGTATTTTGTTTAAAGTAATCCAATGCTTGTTGGCGTGTCCATTTTTTGCGGTGAATTCCTGTATCAACCACCAGTCGTGCGGCACGGAAAAGTTCCATTGCTACGCGACCAAAATCAGAATATGGGTCTTGATAAAATCCAATTTCTTTGGGTACAAGTTCTGAATACAAGGCCCAACCTTCTACATAAGCAGTATTTCCGCCATGCATCCTGAATTTAGCAATGTTTTGTAACTCTTGAGCAATTGCAATTTGCATATGATGGCCTGGAACTCCTTCATGGTAAGCCAATGCTTCCATTTGATAGATGGCTTGGTCGGCCATGTTGTATAAATTAATGTAATAGCGGCCCGGACGTGAACCATCCAATGCAGGCTCTTCATAAAATGCACCACCAGTAGATTGTTCGCGGAAAGGTTCAACAGCTTTTACAACAATGTCGGCTTTAGGCTTAGTGATAAATAATTTATCTAACTCCATTTTCATATCGTCAATAAGTTTCACGGCTTTCACACGGTAAGCCTCTTTTCCTTCGGCTGTGTTAGGATAATAAAATTGTTTATCGGTACGCATAAACTCAAAAAAATCATTTAAGTTATCATTTTTAAAGTTTACTTTTTTCATGATTACTCGCATTTCATCATGTATACGTGCCACTTCTTTTAAACCAATTTCGTGTATTTCATCTGCAGTAAGATTTGTGGTTGTGGTAAGTTTTAACGCATCGTCATAAAATGCATCACCCTCAGGCAATTTCCATGCACCATCATCAGTGGTTGCTTTCTTTTCAAGCTCGGTCCAATAGGTCATCAGTTTTTCGTAAGCTGGTTTTACTGATTGAATCAAGGTTTCGGAAGCTTTTGCTGTTAGTGCTTTTTTATCATCGGCAGTTAATTCTTTTAAACTATCTATTTTACTCGTGAAATCGGCAAGTAAAGGATTCATTACTTTTGATTTTTCAAACGGTGTACCTGCAATAATATTTTTGCAATCGGCAATTACGTAAGGGAAAACAAACTTTGGTGGGATAATATTTTTTTCTTCACGTGTTTTAAGGTTTTCCAATAATTGGTCAAACAAACTATTGATTCCTGCTAAGCGAGCGATGTATGCTTCTGCTTCTGCTTTATTACTAATGGTGTGCATGTTTATTAAAAACGAAGGAACTTCGGCATGCATGCCTCCCATTTGATTTACAGGATAATCGTGAAAGCGCCATTTGAAATTATTAATTGCATTGTTACACTCTTCTTCAAATAAGCGGTAGCTGATAAGTGTTTGTTCGTCAAGTGCATCTTTATTGATTAATTGGTGCAATGAATCTAAGTAAACTTTTGTAAATTCTAATTCTTTTTGTGCATGAGCATCATTGATGTCTGTCCATTTATCATAATCTTTTTTTATACCCAAACGTGTTTGAAAATTTGGGTCGCGGTCAACACGACTATCAAATACCCTATCAAAAAAGGCATTTGCTTTTTTACTTTCTGCAGTTATTTCTTCGGCCGAATGTTGGCTTGTTTTATTTTCAGTTTTATTTGCATCAGAGCATCCTGTGTAAACAATTGCTGATATAGCAATTATGGGATAAATGATTTTTTTCATAATTTTTTATTATAAGAATAATACTTGGTAAAGCTTATGCAAGTTAATACAATATTTGATATGTCAATTATTGTATTAAAACTTAATATACAAACATACTAAATTAATATTCACAATTGATAAATGGGCATTTGTTCTTATTAAAAATAGTTCTATATTTAAACAATTGAATATAATTAAACATATGAAAACAAAAGCACTTTTTTTTCTGTTCTGTTTTATCCTGTTAGTTGAAGGTTTAAAGTCACAAACAGATACTATTAAAGCTAAAATTTTGGACGATGGTTCTCAGGATGCTGAAAAATTTTATAATAGTGGTATTACTAATTTCTCGAGTAAAAATTATACCGATGCATTGAAAGATTTTGATCAAGCAATAGCGATAAAAGCCGATTTTGAAAAAGCCTATTATAACAAAGGAATTACTTTATATGAGCTAAAAAAATATAAAGAAGCATTAATAGAATATGATAAGGCTTTGGCTATTTTGCCCTCTGGTGATACCTATTTTAATAGAGGACAAGCTTTATACGCTTTAAGTGATAAAAAAGGTGCAGCAACAGATTATACTAAAGCAATAGAAATTAATTCCGAGCACGCCCAAGCATATTATTACAGAGGTGGTATAAAATTTGAAAATGCAGACTACAAAGGAGCTATAGACGATTTTTCGCAGGCTGTGCGTATAAAGCCTGATTATGCTTACGCTTTTAATGATAGAGGTAGTGCAAAACGACAATTGGATGATATTGATGCTGCTATTGCTGATTATAAAAAGGCTTTAGCAATAGATGCTAAATTGGATTTTGTGTATAATAATTTAGGTAGTGCCAAGCGTAAAAAAGGAGATTTTAAAGGCGCTATAAGTGAGTATTCAGAAGCGATACATATGAAAAGTGATTATGCTATTGCCTATAATAACCGTGGTAGTGCTAAATATGATATTGGCGATTATGATGGCGCAATACAGGATTTTACAAAGGCTATTGAATTTAAAGCTGATTATGATTTTGCATTTAGTAATAGAGCATCTGCTAAATTTAAAGTTAAAGATTATAAAGGTGCTGAAGAGGACTGCAATAAAGCCATTCAGCTCAATAAAGAAAATGGTTATTATTATTTGAATAGAGGCATTGCTCGAGAAATGTTGAGAGATAATGATGGTGCATGTAGTGATTGGAAAAAAGCAATAGAAATGGGTATTGAATCGGCAAAAAATTACATCAGTGATTGCAAATAGGTTATTAATAAACGAATTGAAGAATATGAAAAATATAATCGTTTTTTTGAGTCTGTTAATTTCATCAGCTCTTTTGGCGCAGAATGTAGAATTTGTGGAAACTAACTTTTCGGGTAAAGACGGTTTTAAAGAAGCCTTTAACCGACTTAAAGAAGGCGATAAACAATTTGAGCAAGGGCCCATGTTTTATAAAATGGCCTTGTATCATTATTTTGCGGCCAATCAGTTTAATCCGAATAATGCCTTACTCAATTTTAAAATGGGAAAGTGTTATTTGTCTTCAAGCAATAAACTAAAATCAATTTCTTTTTTAGAAAAAGCATTGAAGTTAAATCCTGATGTGGATGCTGAAATTCATTATTTATTGGGCAAAGCATATCATTTAGGAATGCAATGGGACAAAGCCATTGCCGAATTTAAAACGTTTCAAAAAGGGTTAAATGCTGCCGACCCTGCTGAAGCAAAGCTTATTGCTGATGCAGGTAAACGAATTGAGGAGTGTAATACAGGTAAAGAGTTAGTAAAAAATCCGGTACGTGTTTTTATTGATAATGTTGGTGCTGAAATAAATACCCAATATTCCGATTATGCCCCAGTAATTTCGGCTGATGAATCGGTGATGTTATTTACTTCTCGCAGACCAACAACTACTGGTGGAAAAATGGACCCTTCTATTAATGAGTATTTCGAAGATATTTACATGTCTACAAAACAGGGCGATAAATGGACCACTGCTGTAAACATGGGAGCACCTATTAATACCGAAGATCATGATGCTAATTCAGGACTTTCGGCTGACGGACAACGCTTTTTAATATACATTGCCAAAAATAATGGCGACTTATGTGAATCGGAATTAAAAGGTACAGTGTGGTCAAAACCCGAACGAATGAACAAAAATATTAATACCGATTATCATGAATCATCGGCTTGTTATACAGCTGATGGTAAATCAGTTTACTTTGTTTCTGATAAACCAGAAGGTGGTTTAGGCGATAGAGATATTTATGTTTCTACAAAAGATGAAAAAGGAAAGTGGGGCAAGGCTGTAAACCTTGGTGCTGTTATCAATACAAAAGGTAGCGAAGAAGGTGTTTTTATTCATCCCGATGGTAAAACCTTGTATTTTAGTTCAAATGGTCATAAAACAATGGGTGCACATGATATTTTTAAATCGGTTTATGAAAACGGACAATGGAGTACTCCCGAAAATATTGGATACCCTGTTAATACAACCGATGATGATGTGTTTTTTGTAATGTCGGCTAGCGGAAAGCATGGCTATTATGCTTCAGCCAATGAAAAAGGATTGGGTGAAAAGGATATTTATATGGTTACTTTTTTAGGTCCAGAAAAGCCGATGGTGTTGAATAATGAAGATAATTTGTTGGCTAGTTTAACCGCTCCTATAAAGGAAATTGTGATGGCACCAACAATTGTTATTAAAGAAGCTCAACTAACAATATTGAAAGGTATTATTACCGATGCGCTTACGCAGAAGCCTTTGGAAGCCACTATCGAAATTATTGACAATCTCAAAAATGAAGTAATTGCAAGTTTTACTTCTAACAGTTCGTCAGGAAACTATTTAGTATCGTTGCCCGCAGGTAAAAATTACGGTATTGCTGTTAAAAAAGAGAATTATTTGTTTCATTCCGAAAACTTTGATATACCTATTACTGCTGCTTTTCAAGAGGTAGTAAAAGATGTAGGGCTTAAAAATGTATCGGTTGGAAGTAAAATTATTTTGAAAAATATTTTCTTTGATTACGGCAAAGCTACCCTGCGTAATGAATCAACTAGTGAGTTAGAGCGTTTGGTAAAATTATTAAATGATGTGTCGGGTTTGAAAATTGAAATCTCGGGTTTTACCGACTCTAAAGGCTCTGCCGAATTCAATCAGAAACTGTCTGAAAATAGGGCAAAATCGGTTGTTGATTATTTAGTAAGAGCTGGTATTGCTGCTGACAGGCTTACATATGTGGGTTATGGTAAAGAACAAGCCATTGCTAGTAATGATACCGAAGAAGGCCGACAAATGAACCGCAGAACAGAGTTTAAAGTGTTAAGTAAATAGTATTATTTTGTTTTAAACGGATGGCTCGAAAGTTAATTGAAACAGGCGATGGCTCGCATACGCTGTATGTAGAGGAGTTGGATGAACGTTATCATTCTTATCATGGAGCAATTCAAGAAGGTAAACATGTATTTATTAAATCAGGACTACACTATTTTATTGAAAAATACCCAACAAGTGACCCCATATCTATACTTGAAATTGGCTTGGGTACTGGCTTAAATGCATTGTTAACGCTTGTAGAAGCTGATGTTTTAAGTAAAAAAATTGAATATACTGCAATTGAATCCTATCCGTTAGAAAAAAAACTTATAGATGCATTAAATTATGTTGCATTGCTAAATGCTCAGCAGTATCAAACTTGTTTTGATAAAATGCATGAAAGTGAGTGGAATACAACTGCAATACTTACTCCGAATTTTTCATTAAATAAAATGCATATTGCTATAGAAAATGCGGTTTTTGAGCCTAAATACAATCTTATTTATTTTGATGCTTTTGGGCCGCGTGTGCAGCCAGAAATGTGGACATTAAACGTTTTTTCAAAATTAGCCGATGCTCTGCTATCGGGTGGCTGTTTGGTTACTTATTGTGCAAAAGGTGAGGTAAAACGTACGTTAAAAAGTGCTGGTTTTATAGTTGAAACAATTCAAGGACCTCCTGGAAAACGTGAGATGGTTAGGGCTACTAAGCAGTAGGTGTTGATTTTGAGTTGATATAGTTTATAATTTCTACTGTTTGTTGTGGCTCAAACCATTGTATTTCTGCGTCTCTTCTAAACCATGTTAATTGACGTTTTGCAAATCTGCGTGTATTTTGTTTAACTAGTTCTATGGCTTTTTTTAAGTCGATCTTGTTATCTAAATAATCAAATATTTCTTTGTAGCCTACGGTTTGCAATGCGTTTAGATGCTTATAGGGTATTAAGGATTCTACTTCTTTTAGCAATCCGTTGTTTACCATTTCATCCACTCGTTTGTTGATGCGTTGATAAAGCAATTCTCGGTTTGTATTTAACCCTATTTTTACTATGCTAAAATTTCTG
>JBASCV010000018.1:0-18944 GCA_049651825.1 Bacteroidia bacterium | reverse complement strand
CCGCTACATCCGGCTGACGGAGAAGTAAAGGGCCCCCAACAAATAAAGTCAATATCAACATTAGCCGAATTTGTCATGTTGATGGTCAAATTTCCAGGGGTTACAAACTTGCAATAAAACCAAGCAGGGTTAGGCTGTGTAAACAAACACCCATAATTAGGACCAAGCTGAGCCGTTGTATTTTGAGCTGCAGGATATGTAATTGATGTAGAAGTACAAAACGGGGTAGCCGTTATACAGGTAGAGGATTGACTAAAAAGTGCATTTATTTGACACACAAATAGCAATAATAATAACAGCTTTCTCATGGTAGTAATTTTTAGATTTCTACCAAATGTAATTAATTAAACATATACAAGTCAAATAAACTATTTATCCCCCAGGTTGCTAAAACGAAGGACACTTCGCATTACTGTGTTTACGCACTTTTGTAGTTTTTCGGGTAAGGCGGGTTAACTTTTGCTTTGCTTTTGTTTTTTCATCCTCCAACTTTTCGTTTTTGTTTGAATCAGATTTAAGTGCTTTTTCGGAGTCGGTAGTTTGCTCGCCTGCTTTAGCTGTTTTTGCAATTATTTTATCGTCTTCCTCTGATTTATTTTGTGGCATACTTACAACAGAATTCTGCTTATCATCAATCACCGGTACTTCTCTATCCTTTTTAGTAGCTACGGTTTTATTTTTTTGCTCAGGTACCGTTTTTTCTTTAGTTGTTGTATTTGTTTGACTAATAGTATTATTTTCTTGAACTACAGATTCTTCATTTTTTATTTTCTGACGAGGGTTAACCGATTTGTCCTTAGCTGGGTTTGAAGTAACAGCAGGCATACTCTTTTGCGATTTTGACGTTTTTAAATATTGAAAATAATCGGCCTTATTGGTTTTTACATCTTTTTTCTTCCATGTAGGACAATCGGTTGCAGACGACTTATTTTCAGTAGTTTGTTGCTTATTTTGCTGAGCAAAACAAAAAAATGGGGTCAATATGAAGATAAAAAAATAGCTTTTCATGATTATGTTTACAAAATAACGCAAAAAATGTAGCAATTAGTATAAAGGTAGTTAGAAATGATTGGATTATCGAAAAACAACTTTTATTTATTTTTTCGTTAATAACGCAAAAAACGGAACATTTATACTTATAAAACGTATAAGTATGCTTAATCAATACAAAAAAACATACTTACCAACAAAAAAAGGGTAAAAGTTAATAATTATCTAACAAAACTATAACCATTAAGTACCTGTTCATCTTATTATAATTGTTAAATTTGCATACTCAAAAGTTTAAGTATTTAACGTGTTTTATAGAACAACAAATTCTTTCAACTTTACCCTACTAAAAAAAGCATTGCTTGCTTTTGTTTTCGCATCCCTTATATTTTCAGCAAAAGCACAATTAATCATTAATGAAGTATCTCAAGGGCCTTCTGGTTCAAAAGAATATGTAGAATTATTAGTTGTTGGCACACCCACTTGCAGTAGTATTCCCTGTGTTGACATTAGAGGTTATTATATTGATGATAACAATGGCGTTTATGCTAGTGGTTCGGGTACAGGTATTGCGCAAGGATGCGTACGTTTTAAAAACACTAGTTTTTGGTCGTGCATCCCTATTGGCACCTTAATTGTTATTTATAACGATAGCGATGCCAATAGTAGTTTACCTGCAGACGACCTTACAATGAGCGATGGTAATTGCAGATTAATTATACCTGCAAGCAATTGCACCTTACTAGAATCGAATACTGACGAACCAAGTCTTTCTTCTTCGGCATTTCCATCAAACGGATTTGTAACTTGTGGCGATTGGACAACGCTCGCCATGGCAAATTCAGACGATTCATTTCAAACGCGCGATGCAGCAGGAAACGCTTTATTTTCTGTAAGTTGGGGCAATAACAATGCTAACTCAAGTATCTATTTTTCTGGAACATCGTCAACCATGGTTGCTTATATGAGCAATACTGACGATAATAATCCCAATACACAATCAAATTGGACGCGCGTTGCTGCTAGCGGAAACGAAACCCCAGGGGCACCTAATAATGCAGCCAATGCAGCATGGATTGCCAGCATGAACAATGGATGTACCCCACTCACACCTTTAACACTCACTACAACATCTAATGATGCAACTTGCTCATGCGATGGTTCTATTACAGTAACTGCTTCAGGGGGAATTGGTCCTTATACTTATTCATGGTCGCCATCAGGAGGTAGTGGAGCAACGGCATCCAATTTATGTGCAGGAACGTATACTGTTACAGTTACAGGCTCAAACGGTTGTTCAACAACAACAAGTAAAACTATTGCTAATACGGGCAATTTAAGCATTACTGTAAATTCAGAAACAATTTGTGCGGGACAATCTGCAACACTTACTGCAACAGGAGCAGATGACTATGTTTGGTCAACTGGAGCTAGTACAGATAATATTAGCGAATCGCCAACAACCAATACAACCTACACAGTAACTGGCACTTCGGGCAACTGTACAGCAACGGCAACAGGTACAATTACAGTTTCGGGCGCTTTATCTATTTCGGTAAACTCTGAAACTATTTGTGCGGGACAATCTGCTACACTTACTGCAACAGGAGCTGATGATTATGTATGGTCGAACGGAGCTACTACAAACAGCATTACGGAATCGCCTAGTGCGGATGAAACATATACTATTACCGGAACCAGCAATGGTTGTACAGGAACAGCTACCGCTACAATTACGGTTTCGGGCGCTTTATCTATTTCGGTAAACTCCGAAACGATTTGTGCGGGGCAAACAGCTACACTTACTGCTACAGGAGCTGATGATTATGTTTGGTCGAACGGAGCAACTACAAACAGCATTACGGAATCACCTAGCGCGGATGAAACATATACTATTACAGGAACTAGCAATGGTTGCACAGGAACAGCTACCGCTACAATTACGGTTGGAAGTTCATTAAACATTACAGTAAACTCTGAAACAATTTGCGCGGGGCAAACGGCTACACTTACTGCTACAGGAGCTGATGATTATGTTTGGTCGAACGGAGCTACTACAACCAGCATTACAGAATCGCCTAGTGCGGATGAAACATATACCGTTACCGGAACTAGCAATGGTTGCACAGGAACGGCTACCGCTACAATTACAATAACAGCTTCACCAGAAGTAACATTTATAGCAAACAAAACATCCGACTGTGAACCTTTTTGTGTTTCTTTCACCAGCAATTCATCAAGTACTATTACTAATTGGAGTTGGAATTTTGGTGATAATCAATCATCTGACATAGCTACACCAGAACACTGCTTTAACAATGTGGGTGCATATACTGTATCATTATCTGCTACAGCAAATAATGGTTGTGTAACCACTGTTGTTTACCCTAACTTTATTAACCTTGAAGCTAAACCTGTTGCCGACTTTTTAATACCACTACCAGTGACTAGCATTGATGCAGAAGTTGTTTTCACAAATACGTCAACGGGTGCAGAGTTATGGAACTGGAATTTTGGAGACACTTTAAATCCTGATAACAACACGAGCGATATAGCAAACCCTGCTCATTCGTATACCGATGCGGGCACCTATTGTGTTACACTAGTTGCATCAACCAATTCGGGATGTAAGGATACTAGTTTTCAATGTTTTGAAATAGACCCTCAATTCACATTCTACATTCCAAATGCCTTTACACCCAATAACGATGGTAAGAATGATGAATTTTATGGCGCTGGAAGTAGTATAATGGAGTATGAATTATCAATTCATGACCGTTGGGGAAAAGAAGTGTTTCACACTACCAATATTGATGAAAAATGGGATGGTAAAATGAACAAAGGGAACAGAGAAATTTGTCAACAAGACACGTATATTTATATTTTTACGATACGTGATAAAAATAAAGAAATGCATCAATATAGCGGAAGCGTGAGTTTAATTCGCTAAATAAACATACTTGCTGGATTATTTTTTAATTTTCCCTCTCCTATAATTTTAATAGCTATATTCAAAAGATTATATTTGAATTCATAATAAAACTCATATTCTATGTCGACATTCATCAAAACAGAAATGGATGGCAGTGTATTTAAAATATCACTTAACCGCCCTGATAAATTCAATAGCTTTACCCGTGAAATGGCCTTGCAAATGCAAGAAGCGTTAGATAAAGCTGCAACGGACAATTCTATTCGCGCAATTTATCTTACAGGTGAAGGCAAAGCCTTTTGCGCTGGTCAAGATTTGGCTGAAGCAATTGACCTTAATGGTCCAGGCATTGAACGCATTGTGCGTGAGCATTACAATCCTATTGTATTAAAACTTCGTTCGCTTGAGAAGCCTGTTATTTGTGCTGTAAATGGCGTTGCTGCAGGAGCTGGGGCCAACATTGCATTGGCTTGTGATGTAGTAATAGCAGCTAGTTCTGTAGCATTCATTCAAGCATTTAGCAAAATAGGCTTAGTACCTGATAATGGAGGGTCGTTTTTTTTACCACGTATTATTGGGTTCGGAAAAGCATCTGCTTTAATGATGCTTGGCGATAAAGTATCGGCTAGCGATGCAGAAAAAATGGGGATGATATATAAAGTAACCGAAGACGGCAACCTTCATACAGAAGCGATGTTAATAGCTAAATCATTAGCCGAAATGCCAACAAGAGCTTTAGGAATGACAAAGATAATGCTAAATCAAGCAATGGATAACAACTTAACACAGCAACTAGAACTTGAAGCAGAAATGCAAATAGCCGCAGCACATACAAATGATTACAAAGAAGGAGTAAATGCATTTTTAGAAAAACGTAAACCATCGTTTAAAGGGGAATAAGGTTCCTTCAAACCAAATGTAATTAAACGAAAAAACCTTACGCACAAATTTCGACAAGCTCAATATGAACTGTACGCAGTCAGTCTAAGCTTGTCAAAGACTGTGCGAGGAGTGGTGGGCAATTCCTTAACTTAATGGCCCTATTTCAAAAGGGAGAAGTACTAAAGAGAAAATACCAAAAGCATGAATAACGAATTAATAGGAATAATAGGTTCAGGAGCAATGGGTGCAGGAATTGCACAAGTTGCCGCAACAGCAGGTAACACAGTAATTGTATACGACACCAATCAACATGCACTCAACAAAGCAAAGTTAAATTTAGAAAGCACCTTAAAAAAACTGGTTGAAAAACAAAAACTAACTAACGATGCCGCCACAAGCATTATAACACGCACACATTACGCTACAGAGCTAAAACAATTTGAAAAATGTGCGCTTATTATTGAAGCAATTGTTGAAAATTTAGAAATAAAACAACAACTATTTAGCACATTAGAAACCATTGTTTCGGATGAATGCATTTTAGCAAGCAACACATCATCGCTGTCTATTGCATCTATAGCCTCTGCATGTAAAAAACCTGAACGGGTTATTGGTATTCATTTTTTTAACCCTGCACCATTAATGCCTTTGGTTGAAATCATACCAGCCATTTCAACCGACAATAAAATAACTGAGTTATCTAAAAAAACAATTGATAACTGGGGAAAAACTACTGTATTAGTAAAGGATACCCCAGGATTTATTGTAAATCGTGTAGCCCGCTCATTTTATGGAGAATCAATACGCATATACGAGGAAGGGATTGCCGATTTTGCAACTATTGATTGGGCATTAAAAACAATAGGAGGCTTTAAAATGGGACCATTTGAGCTAATGGATTTTATTGGCAATGATATTAATTATAAAGTTACAGAAAGCGTTTGGACGCAATTTTTTTACGAGCCGCGGTTTAAACCATCACTTACTCAAAAGCGTTTATTTGAAGCAAAATGGTTTGGCAGAAAATCAGGGAGAGGGTATTACAATTATGCCGAAGGTGCTGTACAACCAATAGCAAATGAAAACGAAGACATTGGAAAAGAAATAGTAGAGCGTGTGCTTGCAATGCTTATCAATGAAGCTATTGACTCGCTGTACCTACAATTAGCCAGCAAAGAAGATTTAGATTTGGCCATGACAAAAGGTGTAAATTATCCGAAAGGTTTACTAAAATGGGCCGATGAAATAGGGCTTGTAAATGTATTAAACACATTACAAAACTTATACGACACCTATGGCGAAGACCGATACCGTCCGTGCTTATTATTAAAAAAAATGGTAAAAAACGGAGAACAATTTTATAGCTAAAAGTAAAACAATGCGACCAACACAACAGATATATAGTAATTATACCGAACATGATTTTTTAGTGTGGCGAACACTCTATAACCGCCAATTAAAGGTTTTAGAGCCAATTGTGTCGGAAGCATACTTAAAGGCTTTAGAAGCAGTAAAATTCACAGCCGATAAAATACCCAACTTTGATGAAATTGAACAGCTATTAAAACCCCTAACAGGATGGAGTTTAGAAGTTGTTCCGAATATTAGTCCACAAAAAACATTTTTTAATTTTTTGTCTAAAAAAAAGTTTACAGCAACTTGTTGGCTCAGAACAATGGAGCAACTGGACTACCTTGAAGAACCAGATATGTTTCATGATGTTTTTGGCCATACTCCATTGTTGAGCAATCAACAATATGTTAACTTTTTCAAAGGCATAAGTGACATTGCGCTTAAGTACATTGAAAATGCCAAAGCAATTGAATTATTGGGCCGAATTTATTGGTTTACTATAGAATTTGGATTAATCAGAGAAAATAATGAATTGAAAATATATGGCGCTGGCATTATTTCTTCGCTAGGTGAAACTAAACATTGTTTGAGCGGTAACGCTCAACACTTACCATTTGATGTAACAACGATTTTTAATACCGATTTTAGAACGGATATACTACAAGACAAGTACTTTGTGATTGAATCGTTTGAACAACTATTCAACAGCCTAGACGAAATTAAGGAAAAGCTTCTTGTAACAACATTTTCAGAAAACCGATAAATGCAATTAAATAGAATTACTTAGGCGATTTCTTTTTACGCTTAGGTATTATTTGATTACTATTATTAGTAGGTTTAGTATTTCGTGGATCGTTGTAAAATTTATCGTTGTGATTTTTTTCATTAACAACATTTAAATCTTCTCCATAGTTCCATTTGCCTTGCTTAAAACCAAAACCATCATAGCTCATATCAGGACAATAATATTGATACTGGCCTACAAGAGATGGATTTTCGGGAGCTAAATGATCAAACACTATAGAATCTTTTTTTGAATTGTATTTAAGTGACATAGAACAACTTGAGGCGTATTCAAAAACAACTCTTTTAGTTTTTTTCTTAGGCATTACAAAAATATCTGCACCAAAATGAGGCACACCTTTCACATCAAAAGTTAACACATCTATTATTTTCTTTTTACTAAACTTATCGTTTCCATCCCAACCGAGCAAAGTATAGAAGGTTTGTTTTTTTGTTTTTTTAGGAATGATGGCATAATAAAGCATACCATACCAGTTTTTATTATCACTAATTGTATTCTCGGGATTCTTTATATCCATTGATTTATCAATCAAAGGATATAAGAGCAATGTTTCTTTCTTTTCATTTTTTCGCTTGCCTTTTACCGTTACTAAATGCTTATAATGAAGGAAGCCAAAATATTCCTGAGTACCATCCTCATAAGGCACATTCCAATTAATGATTCTAAATTTTTTGTCGGGTGGTGTTAAGCGAGCAATATCAGTTAATGAATCGAAAGCAAAATCAAATGCGCCATCAATAGAAAGAGCACGTTCAAAGGCTTTCACAAGCTCTTGATTATATTGTTTTTTATCAGCATCTTTTTTAGCAGCAAAAAGTTTTTTGCAAATAATTTTTAACGTATCCTGAGAGGATATCAATTGCTGTGATTGTGCTTTACTAGTTTGTATAACAAAGACTAATAATAGCAAAGTAATGGTAGTTTTTAAATATGCGTTGACAAACTTCATATACGAATAGGAACGTTTTTTTATATTTTTTATTTGATATGCCAACAAGTATTAATGAATTGAGTTTATTAACTTAACAAAAAGCTAATGACAAAAAAAATGCCAAACTAGTATATAGCATGGCATTTCTACTGAAAAAACTTAGCCCTAAGCTCCGTGTAAAGATGCTTTTTTAGCTAAAAGCTCTTCTTTGGTTTCTCTCCAGTTTTCATCATCAACACAACAATCCACAGGACAAACAGCTGCACATTGAGGCTCATCATGAAAACCAACGCATTCGGTACATTTATCTGACACAATATAATAAACATCCATTGCTACTGGCGCTGCAGGAGCATCTGCTTCGGCAGTAATTCCACTTTTAGAAGTAAATGTACCTTTTATAGCTGTTCCATCAGAAAATCGCCATTCATTACCGCCTTCATATATTGCGTTATTGGGACACTCTGGCTCACATGCACCACAATTAATACACTCTTCAGTAATTTTAATTGCCATAATACTATTTTGTTTTTGTTAATTTTGTAAATATTGTACAAATATACTAAAAGCATCAGATTTTAACAGTTAAACAAGTATAAAAAATGTTGATAGATAACCGAATTAAAGCCTTTGTTACACTGGGTGAATTTTTAGAGCAGTTTACAAATACGAATAACAAGGCAACAAATAACGCATTAAATGAGCGCTTTTATTCCCTATTTGATGAACTTATTAGTACTGTTCATATTTATAATGGATGGTTTACGCCCGAAAATGTAAGAAATGCAATTGGAGGAATTGTTGAACTTCTAAAAAAAGATACTCTTATCGACTGGATCTCCGCCTATATCAACGAATTATCACGTACAAATAAAACAAAAAAAATAGCCGTTATCATGGCTGGTAACATTCCTATGGTGGGATTTCATGATATGTTGTGTATATTGATATCTGGTAATAAATTTATTGGCAAATTATCGTCAGACGACAAACTGTTGTTGCCAGCAATTAGTAAAATATTGATAGCAATAGAGCCCGAATTTGAAGAGTACATTCAATTCAATGACACTACATTAAAGGATATTGATGCAGTAATTGCAACAGGAAGCAATAACTCATCGCGCTATTTTGAATACTATTTT
This sequence comes from Bacteroidia bacterium, assembly GCA_049651825.1. GTDB lineage: Bacteria > Bacteroidota > Bacteroidia > 2-12-FULL-35-15 > 2-12-FULL-35-15 > 2-12-FULL-35-15. The sequence continues at coordinate 9,909 of JBASCV010000018.1, read as the reverse complement.
GGTAAATACCCTCATATTATTAGAAAAAACAGAAACTCAGTTGCAATATTAACTGGCAAAGAAAGTAAAAATGAACTTAATGCACTTGGTAAAGACATATTTCAATACTTTGGATTAGGCTGTAGAAATGTTTCTAAACTGTTTGTACCTAAAGGATATCAATTCGACCCTTTTTATGAGGCAATATTTGATTATGGTTATGTTATTAACAATAATAAATATAGCAACAACTATGATTACAACAGAACCGTTTATTTGATGAATAACTCATCAAATATGCTTGATAATAATTTTTTACTTTTAAAAGAAGATTCAAATTATTCATCTCCAATAGGGGTGGTTTATTATGAACATTACGAAAATGAAGAATCTGTAAAACAAAAACTTACAAATGATATAGCACATATACAATGTATTGTTGGAAACAGTTTTTCCGGTTTAAATACGATATCATTTGGTTCTACACAATTGCCAAAACCAACCGATTATGCTGATGGAATAGACACTATGCATTTTTTAATTAAACTGCAAGAGTAAAAGCCTTAAAATTTGAATTATTAGTATAATAAAGTTACTTTTGTTATGAAAAGAAGCCCTAAAACGGGCTTTTTTGATTACCATAAAATTGTTATATAGAATTACAGCATTTTTGATTTGTTGGAGAAATTATGAAAAAAGTAATTCCATTAAACCTTGTGGGGGAACTAGTAATAATTAACTTGTTATTACTAATCCAGTTATTTGCTCATGATGAATTAGCCGATTCAGACATTCAACTATTTTCTACTGTTGCATGGTTTTTATGCACTTTTTTTACCAAACACTATTACTCTAATCATTCGCCAGGAATATTAAATAATATTTTAAACCTTATTACATTATTTATATTTTACTCGCTAGTGACGTATGCTTTTTTGGGAATGTTTCATAAAAACGAGTTTCCTGACAACAGGTTTTTAATATATTCACTCGCCCTATTTCTAACACTTTTAGCATGGCGAATTATTGTTTTTTATTTTTTAGTAAAATGGCTAATAAAGACAAATAAAGACAAATAAAGACAAAAAAAACGTAGTAATTGTAGGAGTAAGTACTAACAGTATTTATTTCAAGGAGTTTGTAAATAAACACCCTCAATATGGATATGCTGTGCTTGGTTTTTTCTCAAACAAGCCCAACTCAAGCAACGAGAAGATATTAGGCACCTTGGATACGATTTATGATTATGTACTGAAAAATAATGTAACAGAAATTATCTGTTCGCTAGAAAAAGTGGAAAAAGTATGGTTAAACTCACTTGTTAATTTTGCAGAAAACAATTTTATAAATATCAAATTTTTACCCGACACAACAAGTGCCTTCGGCTATAATCTATCACTCAGCTATCTTGAATTAATACCCCTTTTAATCATTAGAAAAAATCCACAAGAAGAACTATCTAATCAATATGTAAAACGAATTTTTGATTTATTATTTTCAATTGCAGTAATTGTATTTATTCTATCATGGCTTATTCCTATTATTTCTATTATTATACTATTAGATTCGAAAGGACCTTTATTTTTTATTCAAAAACGAAGTGGACTTAAAAACCAAACATTTAAATGTATAAAATTCCGAACAATGAGAGTAAACAAAGACTCTCATCTAAAACAAGCAACAAAAGATGATCCAAGATTAACAAAAGTTGGTGCATTTTTACGAAAAACGAGCTTAGATGAATTGCCACAATTTATAAATGTATTATTAGGAAGTATGTCAGTAGTTGGTCCGCGCCCACATATGCTAAAACATACCGAAGAATATTCTCAAAAAGTAGATAAGTATATGTTGCGCCATGCAGTAAAACCTGGCATAACAGGATTATCGCAAATAATGGGCTATAGGGGGGAAACAAAAGAATTGTACCAAATGAAAATGAGAGCACGGGTGGATAGATTTTACATCGAAAACTGGACGTTTTACTTAGATATAAAAATAGTTTACTTTACAGTTATTTCGATGTTTAAGAAAAATGAAAATGCTTTTTAAATCAAATTTCAAATAACCAAAATATAATGCAAACACAATCAACAATGAACGATAATAAAAACAAAGACGAAATAGATTTAATATCTGTTTTTGTATCCATAAAAAATGGCATTTTTCGCATCATCAACAACATATATCGCCTTTTTAAATATTCCATATTACATATAAAAACACTATCAATATTTATGATTATAGGATCGGCAATAGGGTATGGCCTATTCAAACTTAGCCCCATTGTTTATGAAAGCGAGCTAACACTATCTCACAAACGAATGACCAATGGGCAGTGCATTGACATTATATACAATTTATCTAAATCGACTAAAACCAAAGACGAACTAGCAAAAAAATTAAAAATTGATTTAGCTACAGCAAAAAAAATAAAAAGTATCTATTATAAACCTATTAACAATTCTTCTGCTCAAGATTCGCTTCACAAAATTTCGGATTTTAAAATAGAGGTAAAGGTATATGATAAAGAAATATTAGATAGTTTGGAAACAAAGCTTATTTCTTTTTTAGAATCGAATGAATATGCATCGAAAAGGAAGGAAATGAACCGATTGTATTTGGAAAAATTAGAAGAAAGAATTAAAACTCAAATCGTTTCAATTGATAGCTTGAAAGAAATAGTTGATAAGAGTATAATTCCTAAGAGCCTTGGCAATGGAATCATTATGGGAGAATCAATAGACCCTGTAAAAGTTTATCAAGAAAGCATGAATCTATATCAATCTCAATTGAAGATAAACAATGAAAAGGAATTAAACAATAGCTTTGAAATAATAGTAGGTTTTCATTCCGCAACTCCAACTTCTAGCACAGTAAACAACATGCTGTTAGGAATTTTTATAGGTTATGTTATTGGAATAATATGGGTTTGGAGAAGAGAAAAAAATAAAAAATTATTTGCGTAAAAAACTTGTGGCAAATAACGAATTAAAAAAAGAATAGAACACAACTCCATGTTGACGGCATAATACTGACTCGGTAAGAAAAAAGAACATTATCAAAGCTAAAAAAAACAGATATAAAAACTGCTTTTGCTTTATTGTATTAAATAGTGGAAATAAAAAAGTAGCAACTAATACAGAAAGACCTAAAAAACCAAGTGCTAGCCATGTTTGAAACCACTGATTATGTGAGTTATATCGCGGCACATAACCTTCCATAAAATTATTTTCAAAATATTTTTTCTGTAATTCATCTTCATCATCTCCTGTACCAACTCCAATTAATTTATTATTTTTTCCTGCTTGTACAGTAAAATACCACTGCGCAAGCTTCATCTCAACACCATCCAATTTACCAGAAAGATTTTTATTATTCTCGGGATTGTTTTCAAAACGATAAGAAGAACTCACAATTTCACTAAATCGGGAACGAATTGCTGGAACGTAAATAACCGCAAGCAACATTGATACTAGTACAAAAAAGCCTAAAATCACTCTACCCTTACTACTTTTTCGTTTGATTAATAAATACAGAAAATAACACACACTACATATTGATAAATAAACAATCATTATTCGAGACGATAATAAACACAAAAATCCAATAAAAAAAAGAATTAAAAACACTATCAATACTCGTTTTTTGGTTACTAATAGTTCTTTTGATGAGCTATAATAATTAAAAAGAATAACTAAAGAAAACACAATATAAGCCGAAAAATAAACCGGATGAATAAACGCTTCTGACAAGCCAAAATAAAAGAAATAATGGGTAACGTAGCCCGACTCTGCATTTATTTCAAAAAATGAGTTGGCGCTATATGTTCTATAAGAGGCGTAAAAAAGACAAACAATGGCTAATAGGGCACATGATAAAACAAAGAAAAAAAATATTTTATTTCTCTCAGAATCTTTTAAAGGAGGGATAGAAAAAAAGATTAACGGAAATAAAAACAAAGCAAATTTTTTTTCTAATTCAAAAAATCCGTGTTGAATATTGTTTGTCCAAAACATTCCCAAAACATATAGAAAATATAAAGCAGAAAAGAGAAAAAAAGTAGGATTATTAAGAAGTTTTATTTTTTCATGCAACGAATTTTTAAATAACCATGCAACAACGAGTAAAATAATACAAACCGTATTTATTTTTATTGAGAAAGGCAAAGTAATGATACTTGCAACTAAGCAACTAAAAAAAATAGAATTTTTATTTAATTTAATTTTTTCTAGTATCATTTATGGTGTTATTTAAAACCTCTGCATGAATTTTTTGCATTTTAGCAACAATCGTATCCCAAGAATAATCCAATAATTTTCCGGAATAGTCTTCTTCAGTGTAATTATCTGCAATTTTAAATTGCATTTTACGCATCAAATCATCAACATCTGTAGTTTTGAAATATGTATTTTCATTAAAAACAAACTGTTGATGAGCAGGAATGTCGCTAAGCAAAATTGAGCATTTGAAACTCATCGCCTCTAATAAAACATTTGGCATACCCTCTTGTAATGAAGGCAAAACAAACAACCTAGAATGAGCATATAAATAATTAAGCTGCTCTCGTTCAACCTTCCCAAGAAAAACAATTTCAGGGGTGGAATAATTTAATTGAAGTTTTTTAAAATACTCATCTTGATGAGCCGCTTCTCCTGCAATTACGAGCTTTAACGACTTATCATTTAATTTTATATAAGCATCAAGTAATGTTTTAATATTTTTTTCTGCTGTTATTCGCCCAACATATAAAATATATTTATTCGACTCTAATATATTAGCATATATAGATTTTTGAAATAATTTATAGTTAGTTATATCTGGCCACTCAACACCATTAGGTAAAAATGTTAAATTTTTATCTCTTCCTAAGGACTTTAAAAAATCTAAATAACTTTTGTTATTTGTAACAATATAATCGGACTTTAAAAATTGTTTTTCAGAAAACTTTAAAATAAACTTACCTAATCTACTCCACTTGTTGTGCAAATAATCTCTAGAATTGTATCTTGAAATTACTTTTAAACCAGAAGCTTTTAATAAAAAGATAAAAAAACCAGAAGCAATGCTGTGTATATGAATCACATCAGGTCTTTTAATAATACAGTATATTGCTGAATAAAAATTATAGAAAAATTTTTCTAAGGTTTTAGATGAAACAGTTGGTACATGTATAAAATTAACTCCTTTCCACTGTTTGTGAGAACAGTATTTTTTCATCACAAAAACGTTAACATTATATCCCAAACTAACAAATAAAGGATAAAAGCTTTCAGAAAATCGTTCTATACCTCCTTGAACACCAGGAAAGCCTCGTGGACCAATAACAAACACTTTTATTTTTTCATCCATTTGTTATACCATTTATCAAAAATCAACAATAGATATATTTGAAATTTTAGATTTTCTTTTTGACTCAAGTGACTATCAACAACTTGATTTATATACTCTTGAGAAACAAATCCGTCTTTTATTATATCAGATTTCTTTAGTTGTAACACCTGCTCTTTAAGCTCATTTAAAAACCAATGATCGATTGGAATTTGAAAGCCACTTTTTTTTCGATTAAAAATTTCTTGTGGCAAAACACCTGCATATAATTTCCTCAGATGCTTTTTATTTTTAAACAACGATATTTTTTCGTTGAATGGTGTATTTAAAAGTATTTCGGCTAGTCGATAATCGAGAAAAGGACTTCGACTTTCAATAGAATTAGCCATTGTAGCCCTATCCATTTTTACAAGTAAATCATCTACCAAATAATATTTATAATCGTAAATCAAAAAACGATTTAATCCTTTTGCATCAATGGCTTTCAAGCGATTTACAATTTCCTGTTTATAATCAACACCTTTCAATAAAGGGCCTTCAAAACCTTTATTAATCAAATTTTGTTCGGCATACGCATGAAATATATCTTTCTCATTCAGTAAACTTTTTAATTTACTTAAATTATAGAATAGACCTTTGTAGCTAAATTTTCCAAAATTAATGTCGGGAATAAAATGTCGTAAAAAACGGCATTTTTTATAGATAAGTAAAAATTTATACCTGTCGTAACCAGCAAACACTTCATCTGCACCATCGCCATTGAGAACACATATATAATTATTGCTACGTATAAATTGACTTAATAAAAATGTTGGAATAGCAGAACTATCAGACATTGGTTCATCATAATGATAAATTATTTTATCAATCAACTCAATATCGGGCAAAACAGTTTTAGATACATTTTGGCAGCCAAAATGCTTAGCAGATTTTTGTGCAATATCAGCTTCATTGTATTCCTTTTGATTGCTTTTTATTGTAAACGTTTTAGGTTTTTTATCTTTTGACAAAGCCAATACAATATTACTATCAATTCCACCACTCAGCATTATACCCACTGGCACATCCGAATTATAACGAATATCAACAGCGTTTTCAATTAGTGATTTTACAATTGTAGCATCGTATTCAACTCCATTTTTAATCGGATTCCAATATTGTTGGTTCACAACTGAATTATGAAGCAAATCAATTTCCATAAAATGGCTCGGCTCTAATTTAAAAATATCGTTATAAATGGTTCGAGGCGATATGATATAGCCTAGTGATAAGAACTCACTAACTGAGTAGTGAGACAAAGAAGGTTTTTGATTTAATAGTGGAAGTAAACTTTTCAATTCCGAAGCAAACACAACCGTATCATTGGTTATCGAATAATAAAAAGGCTTCTTTCCTACCCTATCTCTGGCGGCAAACAATTTATTTTTATCAACATCATGTATTACAAAGGCAAACATTCCATTCAACTTTTGTAAACATTGAGTACCCCACACTATGTATGAATAGAGTAATACCTCTGTATCAGAATTTGTTATAAAATGAATGTTATGTTTTTGCTCTAACTCTTTTCTAATTTCTTTATAATTGTATATCTCACCATTAAAAACAATGTGATATTTTTCATCAATTGAAAAAGGTTGATTTGAACTTTCGTCTAAATCAATAATGGCAAGCCTAACATGACCAAGATAACCATTTTCTACTTTTTTTACAGATTGATTATCAGGCCCTCGATAAACCATCAACTGCAAAGCCTCTCTAAATCTAATTTCAGAAACGACCTCACTACGAGAATAAAAACCTAATATACCACACATTTTACAACAACAATTAACTGAAAGTACTACTAATTTATAGGAACATTACCATTTTTATCTTTCACAAAAGATTGCAGAATATCTATTTCTTTTTCAAAACAAATAGAACTAGAATAATTTTTCAATGCAAATTGATATTGATTATCATTATTTAAGCTAACGGCATGAATCAATTTTTCATACAAACGATCAGCATCCTTGGTAACAAATAATAAATCGGATGAATTACTATCTATTAAAACATTGTTATTGCCAGGCACATCAGAAGCCACACACTTGCAACCTGCTGCCATTGCTTCAACAAGGGCTTTAGGATGACCTTCCATGTTAATGGTTGGCAAAACAAAAATTTCTGATTCATTAAAATTTTTCGCAACAACAGAATTATTAACACCACCAGTAAATTCTATTTTACTATTGTTTGCTGCTAGTTGTTTTAATTTTTGTTCTTCTTCGCCAATACCCATAATAATTAACTTATAATCGTTATGAATCAAAGAAAATTTATTAAACGCATTAATAAGCAAATCAATACCTTTGGACCAATGCAAACGTCCGGCAAAAACAATTTGCTTTTTTTTAGGAACAATTGGCTTAAAAACGTCTGTATTTACATAATTGGGAATAATTGTAATATTTTGTTTAGGAAAAGCGTATCTTGTTTCAGCAATATCTCTTAACCATTGTGTAGTACAAAACAAATAGTTAGCCGAGTTTATTACCCACGACTGAACTGCACCCGATACCATTGGTTTAATACCTTTATAATCTTTTTTCATTCCGTTAGCCCAATCGAATTGATAACTGATAACACAATGTTTGTTACTAATCAATTTAACTAAAGGAATAACTGGTACATTAACGCCAACAACACGAATTACGGCATTTTTCAAACGCCTAATTTTAAATGCACTTAATATTAAATACAGATAATATAGCACATGTCGCACACCAAAAGCTGAAGATGTAATTTTGGCACTTTTGTGTATAACACCATCAGGCATTATATCTTGCATGTTTTTTTTATCACACGTATAATACAACACATCAAACGGCTTAGCATATTGTGTAAGGGTAAATTTTTGACGTTCCCAAATACCTTTATCAATATGCTCCTGAATAGGTGAATCTGTTGACTGTATAATAACAAGGATATGTTTTTGCATAAACACTAATTCTTTTATATTATAAATAAGTTTTTACACTCATTAAAAACTACTAATTTAATTTTGTTATCCGCTTAGATTGTGTTTTTACAAGTCCATTTTTATCCACCACAGTCATCACAACAAAATAAATTCCAGCATTATTATTAGATGCATTCCATAAAGTTTTATGTACACCAGTATCTAAATCCTTATTCATGAGGCTTATCACCTTTTGTCCATAAACATTAAATATAGCTATATCTACATGCGAACATTTATTAACACTATATTCTATAGTAATTTTATCGTCAAAAGGATTCGGGTGCGTATTTATTTGCAATGTATTATTTTCTATATCTAAGTTACTAAGCGTAATGTCCTGAAATTGTTTTACCGGAATTATTATTGTTTGCGTATTTTCTATACCAGAATACCTTCCTGTAAATTTAACCTGCACACTAATTGATGTATCTACAATTCCATCAGGATATATATTCTGATAGGTTGGCATTCCCATTAATGAATTACCAGAAAAGGTTAGCCAATCAGGCTTTAAAAGCAGCTGACAATCAACAGTATCTGGTATAATCACATTTTGATATGATTCAATATCTTTAACATATAACTGATTGGTAAATAAAGAAAAATGATATGACTGATTTACAATTAATGTATCCGGACATATATAAACATGAGGATATAAAGCCTGAATAACATCAGAAACACCGCTCTTAGAACCACTTGAATCTACAGCAACTATGCGATAAAACGTATTAGGTGTAGTACAATCGATAGGAATTACAAGCGAATCAACAGAGGATGTATCTAGTAACGTTTGAATACTAGGGCTAAAACCAAGCCACTCATTGCTTGAATGAATTTCGTAATATGCAGGGACTTTTCCAATGGAGTTCGCATTCCATTTTATTACTAATGCGGTATCATTATTTACAAAAGAATTACCATTTATTGGAGGCATTGGACCTGTAGGAGTAAACGACCATACTGAACTCCAATCGCTCCAAGCACCACGACTATCTTTTGCTTTTACTCGCCAATAATATGTAGTACCTGAGTTTAACATCCCATCAAGTGGTACAGCAAACTGATTTAGATTTGATTGAAGATTCAATTTACTTGTATGTACCTCAAAACAAGGCATTAGAGGATATTTCATGTCTGCCCTATCACTCAGTTGAAATTCATAATCAACAATAGAATCAGCATCAATAGCTTGCTCCCAATAAAATGTAAATCGCAAACTATCAACCATGGCTGAATCTAAAGGAAATATTGGATTATTAATTTTTTGTGGAGGCGTATTTTCAGTACTTTCATTCCAAACAATAGTGAGATCAACATTTGTTCCTGAAGTATTATTATCCGTATAATTTACAATGTTGTCGCCCAACTTTAAAACTGGCAAGAAAAAACGACTTACTTGAAAATCTGTTGTTACTGTTAAAGAATCCATACCACATGAAAGTGGTCCATTTTGAGGTATAAATTGGTAATGGTGCAAAAAATAGTTGGTGGAATTGATAAAAAATAGTTGTATAATTCAGCCGTAAATCAGAAGATGACTTTGGCTCTGCTGGAGAGCAACCAACTAGCAATATGATTTACCACGAAAA
>JBASCV010000017.1:0-43467 GCA_049651825.1 Bacteroidia bacterium | reverse complement strand
TTTTAACAGAAAAAGAAATTACAGCGTAGCAATCTAATTGTATGAGCTTTCGATTTATCAGAATAACAAGTAATTACCCTCAGTTTATAGAAGATTTATATGCTCAGGACTCTACTTTAGCGCAACAGACTTATAATGAGCAATATAACCACTTAACAGAGCATTCTTTTCAAACGGCTAGTTCGTATGTAAAAAACTTAAGCAAAATTGGTGTTGATGCGTATGGCATTATTACTAATGCAACACTACTGCAAAATACTTGGCAAAAGGAGCACAATTTACCTGCCGATATTAGTAAACAAGCATTGATACTGCATCAGCTAAAACATTACAAACCAGAAGTGGTTTGGATTGATGATTTTTCGATAATTGATGCTTCGTGGAAAAATACCTTGTTAAAAGAAGTACCATCAATAAAGCTTTTATTAGGACATATTTGTGCACCCTACAATCAAGTAATTGCTGAAAAGTTAAAACTGTTCGACATTATTTTTACCTGCATTCCTTGCCAACAAAAAGAATTAGTACAACAAGGTGTAAATGCACATTTGATGTATCACGGATTTGAAGCAACGGCACTGGATAATGTCAATAAAAACACCCCATTCAACCAATCATCGTTTTTATTTTCGGGCTCTTTGTATGCAGGTTCGGGGTTTCATACCACACGCTTAAAGTACATTGAAGCCATGCTAAAGGCGGGCATTGAAATGGATTTGTATTGCAATTTAGAGTCGCAATCAAAATTGATTGCAAAAAAAGGGATGTATTACCTGATTAATTCCTTAAATAAATTGCAATTGGGTAGTGTTATAGAAAATGTACCTGTTTTAAAAAAGAATAAAAATTATGGAAACACACCTATTGAGTTTTATTCTAAAAAACTGCTAAAAAGCTCAAAACCACCTGTTTTTGGATATGAGATGTATCAATTACTTTCAAAAGCAAAAATATGTTTTAACATACATGGCGAAGTGGCCGAAAAATGTGCTGGTAACATACGTTTGTTTGAAGCTACTGGACTTGGCTCGTGCCTGGTAACCGATTGGAAAGATAATATCACCGACTTGTTTGTGCCTGATAAAGAGATAATTACATACAAATCGATAGAGGAATGTATTGAAAAAGTGAAATGGCTAAATGCACATCCAAACGAACGAGATTTAATTGCGAAAGCAGGGCAACAGCGAACATTATCAGAACATACCTTTGAAAATAGATGCATTGCTGTTAAAGAAATTATTGAAGGGGAGTTAAATAAAAAATAGAAATAATTACAACCTAGTGGCAATCCTGTTTGTAAAAAAGGAAATACACGATAAATTAAAGATCAATTACTACTGACTTTCTTTAGTAGGTCGCTCCTAAAGGAGCTAGATGGTTATTATATTTGTATTTCTACAAACAGTTGGCTCCTATGGAGCCTTTAAACAAACGCAACAAAAATTGAGGAATTGAATGACAAATAGAAATAATTGCCACGTAGTGGCAATCCTGTTTGTAGAAAAGGAAGTACACGATAAATTAAAGCTCCGTTAGGAGCGACCTGTTTATTTTATTGCAAATTGATATTAATTGATGAATAAAAACAATGTAATAACATATATTTTCACCTCGCTTGTTGGCCTAACACTTACTTTGTGGATAGCAGTTATTATTTGGGCAAGCAATAAAGGATTTGACATCACTGACGAAGGATTTTATCTGTACAATTACTCAGAAATAAACAACTCCAAAATTTCGTTTACCAACGTTCATTTGGTGCAAAAATTTTTGTTTCCGTTTGTAGATTGTACCATCCAAAATTTACGCATCGAAAAACTACTGCAATGTTTATTGGCAGCTGCATCTCTTTCATTTTCAGTTGTTTATTACATAAAAAACAGTCTGAACAATGTTTTACCCAAATCAAAAATTTGGTTTCTTTATTTAATGATTGTTTCGGGTTTTAGTTTAACCTACGCTTTTGGTCCACAAACGCCAGCTTATAACTTTTTTTCATCATTTTTTATCACTCTTGCCTCTTCCCTATTCATCATTGATTTAAGCAAAAAACAAAGTAAAGTTACAATTACAATCATTTATATAATGATTGGGATGCTTTTAGAATTTTTATTCTTAATCAAGTTTTCAAACGCTATTCTGTTAGTGCTTTTGCTGATAATAGTGCATTTTGCATATGCTTCAATTGATACCCAAAACAAGCTAGTAATAATCAAACAAACTGCATTCCGATTGTTGATTGTTGCTCTCAGTGTTTTTATCACTCACATTGTATTTTGTGGAGGATTAAGCGCATCAATAGCATTTTATAAATCATTTTTTGAAGGTATCAATTCATTAAAAGGATACGATACTGCTACTTTACTGAATACGTATTTTGATTCTTTTACTGCTGTTTTCAATTCATTATGTACAGCAAAATTTTTACTGTTTGCCATCACTTTAGCAACACTTGCTTGGGGTATTTTGAAAGAAAACAAACGCTTGTTTTATGCTTCGTTACTATTGCAACTCATTGTAATTGTGCGATTTAAATTATACTACGGTGGAGAAATAAATAAAACCGAACAAACAATAACTTACTTGCTTTGGATACTTGCTTTTTTGATTGTTTTTATAGTTCAACAAAAAAAGAACAGTACCCTAAAAAGTGAAACATTCAAAAAACAAGCCTTGTTTTTGCTGTTTTTATTTGTACTACCAATAGCAGGTGCCTTGGGTACAAACAATCAATTACAAATTCAAATTATCTTTTACATACAGTTTTGGATTGTGTTGCTTTACATTGTTATAAAAAACAGCTTAGAGCCTACGCAAAGTATTGTTTTATGTTCGTTTATTTCAGTGTTTGCTTTTATACAATCAGCCAATGCAGTAGTGTATCATCCGTACCGAATCAATGGCTCGTTATTAACTCAAACAGAAGTACTTAACATTAGTAATTCAGAAACTATTTATGTTGACAAACGGTACAAAGAAACCGTTATCTCCATCGACTCTATTCTGAAAAATGCTAATTTCAATACCAACGACTATGTGTTTTATTATTCCGATATTATTGGCCTAACGCATCTACTCAAACATCGTTTACCAGATGCAAGCAATAGTTGGTTTGCTCCTCAAAACATTGATTATAATTACAACATTTTGAGGCAGTTACACCAAGAAAAACCAACCGCTAACGTGTTTTTTATTGTTGAGAGTGCGGATACAAACTGTAAACCCTTAATCAATTATTGGACACAACTACGATACAACTCAAGCAACTATCACAAATCAGCAGATGTGAATGCGAGTTTTAGTAATACCACTCAGGTTTTATCGATTTATTCGCCTGAATAAATCCCATTATTTATCAATATATTTGTACAAACAAGTACTACAATGAAAATAAAATCAATTATAAAAGACCTATGTCCTCCATTGTTTTTGCGTAGCCTTACGGGGATGTTTTACGGCTGGAAAGGCAACTATACTTCATGGGCATCGGCTTCTGCGCAAGCATCGGGCTACGACTCTGAAATCATTTTAAACAGAGTAAAAAATGCCCTACTGAAAGTAAAAAATGGAGAAGCCGTTTATGAGCGCGATTCGGTTATTTTTGACAAAGTAAGCTATTCTTTCCCTTTACTTTCGGCACTTTCGCAAGTTGCACTTAAAAACAATCGAAAATTAAATGTATTGGATTTTGGGGGCTCGCTCGGTAGCAGTTACAATCAAAACAAATCTTTTTTTTCTGATTTAGATCAATTTAACTGGTGTATTGTTGAGCAAAAACATTTTGTAGAAGAAGGGAAAAAAACATTTGCAGATAAAAATCTTCATTTTTTTTATACTATAGAGGAATGTATGAACAATTACAATATTGATGTATTACTATTGTCTGGAGTAATTCAATACTTAGAAAATCCATATCAATTTCTAGAATCAATAATAAACAGCAATGTGGAATATATTTTTATCGATAGAATTCCATTAACAAATAAAAATAAGGATTTATTAACATTACAGACAGTACCTAAAAAAATTTACAATGCTAAATATCCGTGCTGGATACTAAACGAAAAAAGTTTATTAGATTATATATCAAAACATTACGAATTAATATATGAACATGAAACGGAAGAAACTATTAATATTAGTCATAGTAATTTTAAGGCGTTTTTCTTCAAAAAAAAATAGTTCATCTTGTTTCCTATTTTATGACTGGAATTAATTACTTTTGGTCTAAACTATTATACACATAACCCAATTACATGAAAAAACTACTTTACATTTCTGTTTTAGCTTTCCTTTTTAGTTGTTCAAAAGAAAAAGAAATTAATAATTTACAACAACCTGACACTAGTCTTGGATTAGCTAAGTATATTCCTATGTTAAAAAAAATGGGATATAGTACAAAAGATTTAATAGACTATGGGAACTCTGTTGTGGTAGAAGGAGATATTGCGATTACTAAACAATATTTAGATTCCGTTTCAAAATCAATAAATAACAAGCAAACAATGTGGAGCACTGCATATCTAACAAGATCTGCAGTTAGCAATATTACAGTCTACACAAATGGTTCATTGCCAAACGAATGGACTCTTGCTATTCAAGAAGCTGTTACCAAATGGACAAACCTTACAGGCTCTGTAATTACAATTAATTTTTCTTCTGGTTCTTCTGGAACTATTCTCGTTACAAGTGATTATGGTTTCATGACCAGCGGAGATGCAGTATCAGGTAATCCAACAAATCCTAATACTCCCTACCCTCAAATAAATATTAATGCAGACAACCGACCGACAACTCATCTGCAAAAAGTTTACATTCTTGTCCATGAACTTGGGCACTGTATTGGCTTTAGACATACGAATTGGGCTACTAATGTTAATCCCAGCACTGGTCAAGTTGGTGAATCGCAGAGTCTTAATGGCGGTTATGCTTGGGATATACATCATGGCACTCCAACTTCGGATCCGAATTCTGTGATGAATAGTGGTAATATAACTATAAATGACTCTTGGACTAATTTTAGTCAATATGATATTTTAGCTACTGAATTAATTTATCCACAATGGAATGATTATATTCAATTGGGAGGCGCTGTATGGCCAAACACATTTGTTATGACGAATTTGAATGGTTATGTATATGTAGTTCAATATGATAAACTTTACCGTATTACCCCATCAAATGGAGCTTATACACAAATTGGTCCAAGTGTTTGGACTGGTACAGAGGGTATAACCTCTCTAAATAATTACATTTATATTGTTGAAAACAGTCGACTTTATAGAGTTGATCCCAATAATGGCACATACGTTCAATTAGGGGGAGCTGTTTGGGCAGGAACAGAAGCTATGTGTTCTTTAAATGGATATATATATATCGTTCAAAACAGTAGGTTGTATAAAGTAGATCCTAGTAATGGAACCTATGTTCAATTAGGTGGAGCTAGTTGGACTGGAACTTATGATATGTGTACCTTGGGAGGATTTTTGTATATTGTTGAAAATAGCAGATTATATAAAGTAGATCCGAATAATGGAAGTTATATCCAATTAGGAGGTGCTATTTGGCTAAATGCTAATGGTATTACTGCCAATACAACAAATAATATGCTTTATATTGTTCAAAATGATTTATATTATAAAGTATCTCCAACCACAGGTGTGCATACAAGATTAGGAGGAATTGCTTGGAATAATACAAACTCTATGACTTCGATTGCTGGTTATAATTACCTAATACAAAATAGTAGATTTTATAGAATTGGTATAAACTAAATCTGTAAATATATATAATATTAAAGAGTCCAAAGGTCTGTATCTTTGGACTTCTTTACTTTACAATAATAAGTACTCAGATTTTTTATGGCTCATATACTAAGTTTAAAAACATTCACTGACAAGCGTGGTAACCTTACCGTTATAGAAAAGTCAATTCCATTTGATATAAAACGTATATTTTATATCTATGGTGTAGATGATTCGGTACGTGGTGGGCACCGTCATGTAAAAACGATACAAGCTGCCATTTGTATTCAAGGAAGCTGTACTATTTATAATAACGATAACACTAAAAAAGAAGAGTTTGTTTTGGATTCGCCCGATAAGTGTTTGATTCTTGAACCCCAAGATTGGCACCAGATGCACAGCTTTTCTAAAGATGCCATTTTGATGGTATTGGCATCTGAATTTTTTGACGCTAACGATTACATATATGAGCAATACAACGATTGAATATGAAAGTTTAGCATTGTTAAACAAGCCTTTTTATGAGGAGTTCACGGCTAGCTTTGCAGATGTTTTAAAATCAGGCTGGTACATTTTGGGCGAACATGTTAAAAAGTTTGAAAACGAGTTTGCTCATTACACTGGTGGCGCACATTGCATTGGATTAGCATCGGGCTTAGATGCTATAACACTTGCTATTGCTGCATTTAATTTTGAAAAAGGAAGTGAAATTATTGTTCCTTCCAACACTTATGTAGCAACTATTTTAAGTGTACTTCAAAACAATATGAAGCCTGTGCTTGTAGAGCCTTCAATAGAAACCTACAACATTGACCCGGCAAAAATTGAAGCAAGCATTACTCCTAAAACAAAAGCTATTGTTGTAGTGCACCTTTACGGAAAAGCCTGCAACATGAATCCAATACTGGAATTGTGTAAAAAATACAATCTTAAATTGATTGAAGATTGTGCACAATCGCATGGAGCAACCTATAAAAATAAACAAACAGGAACCTTTGGCGATTTTGGTGCATTCAGCTTCTACCCTACCAAAAACCTTGGTGCATTAGGTGATGCTGGTGCTGTGGTGTGTAACAATGCAGAACTTGCAGGCATCATCAGAAAGCTGAGGAACTACGGGTCGGACAAAAAATATTACAATGATTTAGTTGGTTACAATTCTCGTTTGGATGAAATACAAGCGGGTTTCCTTTCTATTAAACTAAAGCGATTGGATGAAA
Organism: Bacteroidia bacterium; assembly: GCA_049651825.1. Classification (GTDB taxonomy): domain Bacteria; phylum Bacteroidota; class Bacteroidia; order 2-12-FULL-35-15; family 2-12-FULL-35-15; genus 2-12-FULL-35-15. The sequence goes on along the minus strand of JBASCV010000017.1, from coordinate 36,500 downwards.
TAAATACGCACAAAAGAAAATTGGCATCCTTGTATTTACAAAACCTGAAAAGTGATTTTATAAAACCGGTTGTAGATGCTGATTACTTTGATGTTTACCATATTTTTAATATTCGTCATCAAAAACGTGATGAACTAAAAGAGTATTTATTAAAAAACAACATCAAAACCGAAATTCACTATCCTGTTTCGCCAAACAATCAAGTAGCTTTAAAGTCAATGTTTGAAGGGCAAAGCTTTCCTATTAGTGAAAAAATACACCGTACTACATTGAGTTTACCTATTTCGTTTTTTCATACCGAAGCGGATGTAAATAGAGTGATTGAGGTGATGAATAAGTTTTAAATAAATAGTTTTCGCAAGAAAAAAATAAAAACATAAAATGCTTAATTTTTGTACACTATTTGATTCATTTTACCTTACAAGAGGTGTTGCTTTATACCAATCGCTAGAAAATACAACGGAAGATTTTCATCTGTATATTTTTGCTTTTGATAACAAAAGTTTTGACGTATTAACAAAGTTGAAACTCAAAAAAGCAACTATTATCTCTTTAAAAGATTTTGAAGACGAACAATTATTAGCACTAAAACCTACCCGTACAAAAGCCGAATATTGCTGGACTTGTACACCTTCAACTATACTTTACGTTATTGAAAAATTTAATGTACCTAGTTGTACGTATTTAGATGCCGATTTGTATTTTTTCAAAAATCCAAACGTGTTGTTTGAAGAAATGGGTAATAAATCGATCTTAATTACCGAACATCGTTACCCGCCAAACTTCAACAGAACAGCATTATCTGGGATTTATTGCGTACAGTTTACCACTTTTGTAAATGATGAAAACGGTTTGAAAGCCTTGAGATGGTGGAGAGATGCTTGTAACGAATGGTGTTACAACCGCTATGAAGATGGAAAGTTTGGAGATCAAAAATACTTGGACGATTGGACAACACGCTTTGAAGGAGTGCATGTATTAGAACATTTAGGCGGAGGCTTGGCACTTTGGAATATAGAGCAATATGAGTTGACTAAACGTAATGGTAATCAAATTGATTTTACAGAACCTGCTACAAACAAAAAGTTTGAGGCCATATTTTTCCACTTTCATCACGTACGATTCTTTAAAAACGATATTCTTGATTTAGGTTGGAGAGAACCCAAACTAAAAATAGTACATCAATTATTTCTACCATATATTGATATATTAAACGAGGTAGAAAAATATGTAAAATCAATTGATAGTACATTTGATGTACCTCTAGAAAACTTTGCGCTTATCAATAATAAAGGGCTAAAAAACAAAATTAAATACTTAATAAAAGTTGTTTTTAGATACAGTGTATACGATATTAAAAAGTTGAGAAAACAACACAACAAATACGTATCATAAGTTAGGTTCAGAAGGGTTTTTAATATGAAAAAGTTGCTCATCATTTCAGCTGTTTTTCCTCCAGAACCTGTGGTGTCTGCAAACTTGTCGTTTGATATAGCTTCGGCACTTACTGATAAATACAAGGTTACGGTGTTATCGCCACCGCCAACACGTCCATTAGGTTTTAAATTCAAGGCTTCTACACCTAAAAACAATTTTGAGCATGTACAACTAAACTCATATACATGTCCACAATCAAGCGTAATTGGAAGATTTAGAGAAAGTTATAGTTTTGGAATTGAATGTTATCAATACATTTTAAACAACCCTGAAATTGCCTGTATTTATGCCAATACATGGCCATTGATGGCACAACTGTATTGCATAAAAGCTGCAAAAAAAAGAAACATTCCTGTAATTATTCATGTACAAGATATTTACCCCGAATCATTAACCAATAAAATACCTGTTGTAGGAAAATTAATCTACCAGCTATTATTACCAATTGATAAATATGTGTTGAAAAACGCAACATCGATTTTTGTTATTTCCGACAAAATGAAAAACTATATTGCCACAACACGAAATATTGTTTCAGACAAAATAACAGTTGTACACAATTGGCAAAATGATAAAGAGTTTATTGATTATCAACAACAAGCACAAGCTACTGAAAACAACAAAGCTCCTTTTACATTTATGTATTTGGGCAACATTGGACCTGTGGCAGGTGTTGATGTGCTTATTGATGCATTTGCAAAAGCAGCAATCCCTAACACTCGCTTAGTGATAGCAGGTTCGGGAAGTATGAAAGAAATGCTTGAGCAAAAAGCAAAAAAAATAACCAATAGTGTAATCGAATTTTGGGATGTTCCACAAGGTAAAGTTGCCGAAACACAAGCTAAAGCCGATGTTTTGTGTTTGTCTGTAAAAAAAGGAGCCGCATTGAGTTCTATTCCTTCAAAATTACCTGCATATATGTTTTCTAAAAAAACAATTTTAGCAAGTGTTGATGAAGAGAGCGATACAGCCAATTGTATAAAAGATGCAAAATGTGGCTACGTGGTAAATCCCGAAAATATTGATGATTTAGCGCAGTGTATGCAAACAGTTGTAAAATTAAAAAAAGAAGAATTGACTACACTTGGCGAAAGTGGCTTTAACTTTGCAAATAAACACATGAGTAAAATAAATAATCTAACAAAAGTAACAACAGCAATAGAAAGTTTGATTTAACACAAACAACAAAATGGATATTAAGAAAAAACTTTATTTATCACCCTTAGGAAAGCTTATTTCCATCGTTCAAAATATACTGAGCCGCTTTTCTCGTCCATTTATGGTTTATGGATATCGTAGTAAATATGATAATAGTTTCAAAAAATTTACACGCATCTCCTCTTCTGCTGTTATTTTGAATCCAGAAAATTTGAACATAGCGGATAATGTGTGGATATGGCACTACTCCATTATTGATGCCTCTAATAAAGTAACCATTGGAGAAGGTTGTCAAATAGGTGCCTGGGTAGGTATATTTACACACAGTAGCCACATCGCCATTCGCTTATACGGCAATGATAGTTATATAAAAACCGAACAACACGAACGCATTGGCTATTTAAAAGGACAAGTAAGCATTGGTGCTTATACCTTTGTGGGTGCAAAAGCATCTATTATGCCAAATGTTACTATTGGGAAAGGCTGTTTAATAGCGGCTGGAACATTGGTAAATAAATCCGTTCCTGATTTCTCTATTGTTGTAGGAAATCCAGGTGTAATTAAAGGAAGTACGAAAGATTTAGACAAACAGTATTTTAGCGAAAAGCTAGTACAAGAAAACTATTTTGATAAACAAACCATTGAAGAGTTTTTGAACAATAAACTTTAAATTTAGTGTACGATTATTAAAAACACAATAAAATGATTTTGTTTAAACACAATGAACGTATACATTTATTTTTAACTGGCCTCATCGCTTTTCTAATACCCTCATTTCCTAATGTATTGCCTGCTGCCATTGGTTTATTAATAATCAATTGGCTAATGGCTCCGAAATTAATTGTGGCAGGAATAAAAAAAACAATCACAAGTACCACACTTTTACCCATTGTTATTGTTTACGTGTTGTATATAATTGGAATGTTTTATAGTAGTAATATACAAACAGGTTTAGAAACACTAGAAACAAAATTTTCATTTTTAATTCTACCATTTATTTTTGCTACACACCCACAAACTGCAAAAGATAATTTAACCACTTATTTAAAATGGTTTATTTATGGCTGTAGCGCCAATGCTTTAATGTGTTTGAGTTATGCCATCTATTGTTATATCAAACCTGTATATGTTGATTTATATGGCATTATGTACGATATAGGAGGCGATAATTTTTATTACAGTCAACTCTCTAAATTTTTTCACCCTAGCTATATTGCCATGTATTGTGTATTTGCATTATTTGCAATATTGTACTTACAAAAAAAAGAAGCGCTCGAAATAAATTTTAATACAACTGGAATATTATGGAGTGTTATCATGATTATTCTTATTTTATTTATATTATTACTAAGCTCAAAAGCAGGATGGATTGGCCTTTTTGGATTTACTACTTACTTTACTTTTCAATTACTAAAAACAAAAAAAGTAGTTCAGGCATCCGCTATTTTAATAGCAATTAGTTCTTCTTTTTATATTTTAAATATAGCTCATCAACTCCGTTTTCAAACACGCATACCCAAACTATCGGTTATAACGCAAACAATAAAAGGCAGTAACGAAAAAAACGAAAAAATAACAACAGGTACTGAAGGTAACGGAAGCCGTATACTGGTATGGAAAGCGGCTATAGATATTATAAAAGCAAACTTTTTAACTGGCGTTGGTACAGGCGATGCAAAAGATACAATGCTTGAAACATACAAACAAAAAGGAATGATTTCAGAATACGAGCACAAATTAAATTCTCACAATCAATACTTCAATACCTTTATAGCACTTGGCATTATAGGATTTTTGAGTCTTTTGTGTAGTTTATTCATTCCACTTTATTATTCTTTTAAACAACAAAATATTTTATTTATAGTCTTTATTTGCTTAGCAGGCATTAATTTTTTATTTGAGTCGATGCTCGAACGCCAAGCAGGTGTTATCTATTTTGCCTATTTTTATTCGTTACTTTGTTTTAGTTTAATTGCTACAAATCCTAAATCAAAAATCCTTAATCCTAAATCAAAATGATTCCATTTTCGCCACCTCATATTGATCAAAAAATAATTGATGAAGTAACTAATGTACTTAAATCGGGCTGGATTACAACTGGTCCACGTACCAAATTGTTTGAAAAAGAACTAACGAAGTACTGTGGCAATCAAGCTACATTGTGCTTAAATAGTGCTACAGCTGGGCTCGAAATAATATTGCGCTGGTTTGGTGTAAAAGAAGGTGATGAAGTAATACTACCTGCCTATACCTATTCAGCTACAGCCAATGTTGTAGTTCATTGTGGGGCAACTCCCGTTTTTGTAGATGTAAATAAACACGATTTTAATATTTCTGTTGCCAATATTGAAAAAGCTATTACGTCAAAAACAAAGGTGATAATGCCTGTAGACTTTGGTGGCTATACCTGTGATTACGATGAAATAAATGCCTTGGTTGTAAAACATAAAAATACATTTAAGGCACAAACCGAAGAGCAAAAAATGTTAGGCCGTATATTGGTATTATCCGACTCAGCTCACTCCTTTGGTGCATTTTACAAAGGAAAAAGAGCTGGTTCATTAACTGATGTTTCTGTATTTTCGTTTCATGCAGTAAAAAATTTAACTACTGCCGAAGGCGGTGCTGTTGCATTAAATCTTCCTGTTCCTTTTGATAATGAATTAATTTACAAAGCATTATGCGTTAAAACCATACACGGACAAGATAAAGATGCCTTGGCAAAAACACAAAAAGGCAACTGGCGCTATGACATTGTAGAAGCTGGTTATAAATGCAACATGACTGATATTATGGCTGCCATTGGATTGGTGGAGCTTGAACGCTATGATTCAGATACATTAAAAGTACGTGAACATATTTTTGAACAATACGATGCCGCTTTTTCTAAATACGAATGGGCTGAACTTCCTGAATACAAAACAACTAACAAAACATCTTGCTATCACTTATATCCATTACGAATAAAAGGAATTACCGAAGCAGAACGTGATGCGATTATCAAAGAAATATTTGACCACGATGTATCGGTAAATGTTCATTTTATACCTGTTCCCATGATGAGCTTTTACAAAAAAATGGGCTACGATATAAAAAATTATGCCGTTACATTTGATAATTATTCGCGCGAAATTTCGTTACCGGTTTATTACGACTTAAATGATACACTTGTTCAAACAGTTATTAATGCCGTGGTTCAATCAATAGATAAAGTAATTAAACATTCAAAAATTACGTCTTAAATTATAATCAAACAATTAAAAAAAATAATTAAAAATGCTTAACTTCGTTTATCATGAAATTTAGCATTACTTCGGATTTTGAACCCACTGGCGACCAACCAAGTGCAATAAAACAGTTAGTTGATGGTGTAGAAAACAAAATTCCTGCACAAACACTATTGGGTGTTACAGGTTCAGGAAAAACATTTACAATTGCCAACGTTATTGCGCAAACCCAAAAGCCAACTTTAATACTAAGTCATAATAAAACATTGGCCGCTCAATTATATAGCGAGTTTAAGCAGTTTTTTCCCAACAATGCGGTTGAATATTTTGTAAGTTATTATGATTATTATCAACCAGAAGCGTTTTTACCTAGCTCCAACACTTATATTGAAAAGGATTTATCAATTAATGATGAAATAGAAAAACTTCGTTTAAGCGCCACATCAGCTCTATTGTCAGGAAGAAGAGATGTTATTGTTGTATCATCGGTATCATGTATTTATGGAATTGGTAACCCCGTTGAATTTAAAAGCAATGTTCTATCAATAAAAAAAGGTGAAGTAATAGGAAGAAATAAATTTTTACATCGCTTGGTCGACAGTTTATATTCTCGCACTACAGAAGAACTACTTAGAGGTAATTTTAGAGTTAAAGGCGACACCGTAGATATTAATTTAGCCTACAGTGATTTATCGCTTAGAGTAAACTTTTGGGATGACGAAATAGAAGAAATTGAATATTTTGAAACTAGCACAGGAAAAAGTGTAGAAAAATTAGATGAAATAGTTATTTATCCAGCTAATATGTTTGTTACCAGTCCGGAAACAATGAAAAATGCGATTTTTCAAATTCAAGAAGATATGGTAAAACAAGTAAACTATTTCAAAGAACAAGGCAAAGAACTTGAAGCTAAACGAATAGAAGATAGAGTTACTTATGATTTAGAAATGATGCGAGAATTGGGTTATTGCTCTGGTATAGAAAACTATTCACGCTATTTCGACCATCGTTCGCCTGGTTCGCGCCCATTTTGTTTGCTTGATTATTTTCATGATGATTTTTTAATGGTTATTGATGAAAGTCACGTAACAATACCCCAAATAAGAGCTATGTACGGAGGCGATAGAGCACGTAAAGTAAACCTTGTTGAATATGGCTTTAGATTGCCTTCAGCTATGGATAATAGACCTTTAAAGTTTGACGAATTCGAATCACTCATCAATCAAATAATATACGTAAGTGCAACACCTGCTGAATATGAATTAGAAAAATCAGAAGGTGTTATTGCAGAACAAGTTATTCGGCCAACGGGTCTTTTAGATCCTATAATTGATGTGCGGCCAAGTATCAATCAAATAGATGACCTATTAGATGAAATAGAGAAAGTTACCAAACGTGATGAACGAGTTTTGGTTACAACACTTACCAAACGTATGGCTGAAGAGTTACAAAAATATTTTTCAAATGTTGGTATACGTTGTCGTTATATACATTCTGATGTAGATACATTAGAAAGAGTTCAAATTATGCAAGAATTACGACTTGGTTATTTTGATGTTTTAATAGGAATCAATTTATTGCGTGAAGGACTTGACTTACCAGAAGTATCATTGGTTGCAATTTTAGATGCCGATAAAGAAGGATTTTTACGTTCAGACCGATCATTAACACAAACAGCAGGTAGAGCTGCTCGTAACATAAATGGAAAAGTAATTATGTATGCTGATAAAATAACAGATTCAATGCAGCGTACTATTGACGAGACAGAACGCAGAAGACAAAAACAAATTGCCTACAATATACAACATGGATTAGTTCCAACTGCCTTAAACAAAACCAAAGAATCTATTTTAGGCCAAGCAACGGTTGTAGTTGATGCAAAAGGAAAACTTGCTCGTCCGTACATAGAAAATGAAGCAATTAACTATGCTGCGGACCCTGTAGTTCAGTATATGAGTAAAGAAGAGCTACATAAAGCCATCGCACGTACCCGTAAAGCAATGGATGCTGCCGCTAAGGCATTTGATTTTGCTGAAGCGGCACGCTTAAGGGACGAAATGTTTGCATTGGAGAAAATATTAGCTGAAAAATAAAACAGATGAAAAAAATAATAATTCTATTTCATTTACTTTTATTAGTTGTTTTTGCAAACAATGCTCAAAACAGTTACACAATAAGTGGTACTGTTTATGATTCTATAAGTGGCGAAACAACTATTGGTACACTTGTATACTTAAAAGGTACAACAACAGGTACAGCGACAAACGTTTATGGATTTTATTCATTAACATTACCCGAAGGTAAATATGAAATTGTAACTAGCTATTTGGGCTATACAACACAAACACATGCAGTTACACTTAATAAAAATATTACCCTAAATATAAACCTAAAACCTGCCGAAAATACACTTACCGAAGTTGTTGTTTCAGCAGAAGGAAACAAAGAAAAAGAACAAATTCGCTCAGCTCAAATGAGTGCTATTTCCATACCTATTGAAGAAATAAAAAATATACCTACCATAGGTGGCGAAACGGATATTATTAAAGTAATGCAACTGATGCCTGGCATAAAACGTGGTGGTGAAGGACAAAACAATATGTATGTTAGGGGTGGTTCAGGTGATGATAATTTAATTTTATTGGATGAGGCTGTTGTGTATAATGTTTCCCACCTATTTGGTTTTTTTTCTGTATTTAACAACGATGCCTTAAAAGAAGTAAATATGTTTAAAGGGGGATTTCCTGCCCAATATGGTGGTCGCTTATCATCAGTTATGGATATTAGGATGAAAGATGGCGACATGCAAAAGTTTCACGTTGATGGAGGCATTGGGACATTATCATCTCATGTTACACTCCAAGGCCCTATTTTAAAAGATAAAATGTCTTTTATTGTTTCTGGCAGACGTTCATATATCGATAAACTATTTAAACTACTAAGCAAAGGTGTAGATGTATTACCTTATCATTTTTATGATGCGAATGCTAAATTAAATTATAAAGTTTCAGATAAAGACCGTTTGTACCTTAGCTTTTATTACGGAGACGATATTTTGCGTTCTTCTACTAATTTTTTAGATGGAGGATTTCAGTTAGGTAATAGTATTACAACTTTACGCTGGAATCATCTTTATAACGAAAAATTATTTTCTAATTTATCATTAATTCAAACTCGTTTTCGTTATACAATTGATGCATCAACCCCTGGCAACTCTTTTAGCGCACGTTCTCGGATTAGCGATTTAGGATTTAAATATGATTTTAGTTACTTTAAGAATACAAGAAGTACTATTAAATATGGCACTCAATTTACACATCATAATTTCAGACCTAATGTTGTAAATTCTGCAGGAGAAATTTCCGAATTCCTTAAATCAGCAGAAGGTGAGTTAATTTCAACAGAAGAAATGGTTATTTATGCTAATCATGAATTTGATATTACTGATAAAACTAAATTAAATTACGGAATTCGTCAATCATTTTTATTAACCCACAAAGGTAGATTATACTTTAATCCAGAGCCTCGTTTTTCAGTTTCTTATGCTATTACAGATAAACAATCGCTCAAATTTAGTTATTCTCGCATGGTTCAGTATTTACACCTTGTATCCAATTCAACCATCACACTACCAACTGATTTATGGTACCCTGTAAGCAACCGAATTAAACCTCAACAATGCGACCAGTTGGCAACTGGCTATAATTATTTATTTGAAAAAATAAAAACGATTGTATCGGCCGAAGCCTATTATAAAAAAATGTACAATTTGATTGAGTACCGTGAAGGCGCCAATCTATTGTTAAATAACAACTACGAAGAGGAATTAATAGAAGGTAATGGCGATGCTTATGGTTTTGAATTTTTTGTACAAAAAAGTTCGGGTCGTTTTTCTGGATGGGTGGGTTATACACTTTCATGGGCTACACGTACCTTTGATGCATTAAATAATGGCAAAAAATACTACGCCACCTATGATAGAAGACATGATGTTTCGGTTGTAGCCAACTATGATTTCACCAAACGATTTATTGTTTCATTAGCGTGGGTATATGCTACAGGTCAACGTTTTACACCTGTAACAGGTATGTATGTAATGCCCAACTCATCGCTTACAAATTTAGATATGTTACTTATTTATGCGGATAAAAATAGTGGGCAGCTGCCTCCCTCTCATCGCTTGGATATTAGCTTTATTCTAAAATCTAAAGCCAACAGAAAATGGATGAAATGGGAAGGCGAATGGAGATTTGGAGCTTACAATTTATATCACAGAGCACAACCATTTAGAGTAAGCGTTGATAACAACGAAGATGGAAGTAAAAAATATGTTGCTCACGGATTATTTGGTGTTATACCATTTGTAGCTTATAATTTTAAGTTTTAAAAATATTGATACAATGAAAAAAACAACTTATTTATACATAATAATAACTATTTTAATTTATAGCTGTCAGCCTCCAGGTATTGATATTGATGTAAAACCAGCGGAACAAAAAATTGTAGTTGCATCGCAAATTATTCCTCAAAAAAACATGTTTGTTGCACTAACAAAATCGTTTAGTCCTTTAGAACCTATTGCTGGTTCGCAAGCTGTAACAGATGATTTGCTTAATAATTTTTTGGTAACAAACGCCATCGTTACAATATCATACAATAATCAAACAGATACCTTAAATATGCTTGTTCCGGGTATATATTACAGTACAAACGTTCTTTTAACAAATTACAATAATTATACACTAAACGTTTACGAACCTTCATCCACACTTTCGGCATCAGCCTTGACAACCATGTTGCCACAAGTAAAGTTTGATACCGTATATCCTGTTATAACCCGAACCCCAGTAGACACAACAGTTGTTATAAAATATACTCTTACCGATAATCCAGATGAAGAAAATTATTATGTAGTAAACTACATACTTAAACAATCGTCTACAGGCGCCAATTTGGATATTAGTTCTTATTTTGGTAGCGGAAGTAACAAAATATTATCCTCATTTGAACTTTTAAACGATGCCTCTTTTACGAGCAATGTATACACACACGAAACCTTACTGGATAAAGTAAAGCCAACAGATAGTATTGCTGTAGAAATTGCAAATATTAGTAAGGGGTATTATGAATTTTTAACAGCATCAAAACGTACCCAAGGCCTATTAACTCAACTTACATCAGAACCCATTCATTATCCAACCAACGTTCAGAATGGTTATGGCTATTTTAATGCCTATTATCCACATGCAAAAGTGTTTAACCTAAACGAATATTAATCTATAGAATAGCTATAATTTTAGTTTATAGCTATTTTTTAATATCTGTTATCGTCACATAAAAGCTTTTTGTCGAATTCGAATTAACAATCACATATAAAACATTGTTAATGCTTGTTTTTTAAATTATAAAAAGTTATATTTGAGTAAATCAAACTCATAATGTACGTGAAACATACGTTATTTATACTGTTAGCCACAACCTTATTTTGGGCTTGTCATAAAAAGTCAATTGATAAAACACAAACTAACAAAACTGAAAAATCAGTAAAAAATGCTGATATGCCAGTAAAAAATGCAATTGTAGATGCCGAAACTGATATGGCAGAAAAAGGGGCACCTTACACTGTGGATAGTATTAAAATAAACCAAGATATACTTTCAATATTTGTTAATTATTCAGGAGGATGTGAAAACCATTCTTTTGATTTATATTCAAATGGCATGTATGCAAAATCTATGCCTCCGCAGTTATCGCTTTGCTTAAAACATACAAACAATAACGATAACTGTCGTGAATTAATTAGCAAAGAATTAAAATTCAATGTTGCTAATTTAAAATATGGAGGTAAAAGTACGGTTGTACTTAAGTTAGGCGACAAAAGAGTAACTTATCTGGTTCAATAAAAATAAATTTTTATATAAAAAGGAAATATATCACAATGAAAAAATTAAATCTATTTATGGCAACAGCAATTACACTGTTGTCCTATTCTATTAAATCTCAAGAAAACCCAGGTATACCAGCTTATAGTTTTAATAATATACTTGAAGGTTCGGTACCTTTAGTGACAATGCCTAGCCATGATTTTACTCAAGATATTATTGATGCCGATGAGTTTGAGAAACAAGGAAACTACCCTCGTTTTGCAAGAGCTTTTGATTTAAATTTAACCATGCAAAATTCAGGTGTTTGGAATGAGTTAAATAATGGTGATAGAGTGTGGCGCTTAGCATTAAAGTCGCAAGGTGCACTTGCAACAAGTTTATTTTTTGAAGATTTCTGGTTGCCCGAAGGAGCTACTTTACATGTATATTCTCCTGATAAAAAAGAAATTCAAGGATCATATACATACCTAGATAATCAAGGAAACGACCTTTTTTCTACTGAATTTTTAAACGGGGAAGAATGTATTATTGAATACTATGAATCATTATCGGCCAAAGGACAAGGGCGTTTTAAAATTACTTCGTTAGCACACAAATATCGCTCATTACAAATGGCAGATGATTGTCAAGTTAACATAATATGTTCACCAGAAGGCGATAATTGGCAAGATGAAAAACGTGGAGTGGTACGAATTCAAGTTAAACAAGGCGTAAATATTGGATATTGTTCAGGTAGCTTAATTAATAATACAGCTTTAGATTGCAAACGCTATATTTTAACAGCATTTCATTGTGGTGAAGGTTCATCAACAACTGATTATAATGGTTGGAAATTTTATTTCAATTTTGAAGCAACACAATGTACTGGTCAATCTGACAATTTTGGTACTGTAAACAATGTTTTTACAGGTTGCACTAAAAGAGCTGATTCTAATGATGGTGGAGGCGATACAGGTTCAGATTTTTTATTAATTCAAATTAATTCTACTTCATCTCCATCATGGTGGGGAAATGGTTCCAATATATATTGGAACGGCTGGAGCAAGGCTACAACAGCTCCAACAGCAGGTGCTATTTGTATACACCACCCTTCTGGAAGCAACAAAAAAATATCTAAAACCACTGCTACTGCAACCTCAAGCTCTTGGGGAGGTTCAATATCAGGAACTCACTGGCGCGTAAAATGGGCTGGAACAACAAATGGATGGGGTGTTACAGAAGGAGGTTCGTCTGGTTCGCCTTTGTTTAATAGCAGTAGCCTTATTGTTGGTACACTTACAGGAGGTAGTTCGTATTGCAATAGTGTTCAACCAAACGGACAAAACCAATCCGATTCATACGGCAAAATGTCGTACCATTGGACATCTAATGGCACTTCAACAAATCGTCAGCTAAAACCATGGTTAGACCCTACAAACTCTGATGTTAATACATTAAGTGGTAGTTATAATCCATGTAATGGTGTAGGAATAAATGAAAATACTTCATCAGAACAAAAAGTTAGCATATATCCTAACCCTAATAACGGACAATTTAGTATAAACGTAAAACTTGAAAAACCGAGCGATATTGAAATTAGTATTTTTAATTATATAGGACAAGAAATTGAAACAAAAACAATAGAACATTCTACGGGAGGGGCTTTTGAAACCAACTTAGGCTCTCAAAAAACAGGTGTTTATTTTATTCATGTAAAAACACCCATTTCACATGATGTAAAAAAAGTAATCATTAACAAGTAATCAATAAAAAGCATCAGAATAATAACTGATGCTTTTTTTTAATGTAGTATATCGTAAATTAAAATAGTTTAAAATGAAAAAAAATAGTTTATACAGCTCTTTAGTATTGTATTTGCTCGCATCATTTAATATTGCAGTAGCTCAGCTAAGTCAAGGTGGTAAACCTTACAGTTTTAATAAATACTTTCAACCAGTTAGTAGCATTCGTTTTGAACAAATGCCTGCTATTGATCTAATAACATTAAAAAATGAAGATGCTGTTAACGCTCAAAACAAAGGCCCATTTAGGTTCGGTTATAATCATTTTGTAAATTATAATTTAACCAATTCAGGTCAGTGGACAAACTTAGAAAATGGAGACCGATTATGGCAATTAGGCGTTGCTTCAAATGGTGCATTATCGCTAAATTTTGCTTTTGATGATTTTTATTTACCACAAGGAGCACAACTTTTTATTTATACACCTGACAGAAAACATGTGCTTGGTGCATTTACAAATACTAACAATGATGTAAGCAATGCTTTTGCTACCGACTTAATTATTGGTTCATCTGTTATTATTGAATATTACGAACCTTTAGCTGTTGCTAATCAAGGTCATTTTAACTTGTTTAGAGTAACACATGGTTATAGAGGTGTTGAAGAGTTTACCCAAAAATCGTTTGGCGATGCTGGTTCCTGCCAAATTAATGTAAATTGCACTTTAGGTAACGACTGGCAAAATGATAAAAAAGGCGTTGTATGTCTAGTAGTGGGAGGTAATGAATTTTGTACAGGTTCATTGGTGAACGATGTTCCACAAGATGGTATACCCTATGTTTTAACAGCAAACCACTGTAGCCAAAGTAATGATTTTGCTACATGGGTTTTCAGATTTAATTGGGAAGCCTCAACATGTACAAACCCTAGTTCATCTCCATCATCTCAATCATTAAATACTTCTACATTGAGAGCAAGAGATGCTGGTTCAGATTTTTGTTTAGTTGAAATTACAGGTGGATTATCAGGAAATACTGTTCCATCAAGTTACTCTCCTTACTTTAATGGATGGTCAAATGTGAATACTCCAGCTACTTCAGCAATAGCAATTCATCATCCTAGTGGAGATATAAAAAAAATATCTGAAGCAGCAAACCCAACTGTATCTAGTACATATAGTGGTGCTGATTGTTGGCAAGCATTATGGACTACAGCATGTACCGAGCAAGGTTCGTCTGGCTCTCCCCTATTCGATCAAAATCATCGCATAGTAGGTCAACTTTATGGAGGCCCATCTTTTTGCGGTGCTCAACCATCAAGCATGAATGATTATTATGGAAAATTTAGTACCTCATGGCTAGGTAGTGGTACTAGTAGCACACAATTAAAAGTATGGCTCGACCCAGGAAATACTGGTGCAACAACTGTTGATGGATATGACCCTTTTTCCACTCCACCCGCATTTGCCAGAGATGCCGCTATTCAATCCATTACATCACCAGTAAATGGTTACAGCAGTTGTAATACATCTATCAGTCCACAAGTATCGCTACGCAATTATGGAGCCGATGTTCTTACATCTTGTACCATTAACTATCAAGTTGATGGTGGTACATTGCAAACATACAGTTGGACAGGTAGTTTAACAACAAATGCATCAACGCTTATTACATTAAATACAATTAACGGACTTTCTGTAGGCAGTCATATATTTATTGCCTATACTTCTAATCCTAATAATAATACAGAACAAAACACACCTAATGATACATCTTCGGCTTCATTTAGTGTAATTACGGCCTCTCCTACTGTAGCATTGCCTCAAACCGAAACATTTCAATCCACTTTTCCATCAACAAATTGGACAATTGGAAATCCTAATTCAAATACAACTTGGACTAAAACAACAACTGTTGGAGGTTTTGGAAACAGTAGTAGTTGTGCAAAAATGAATAATAACACAGGAAGTGATATTACTGGGCAAAGCGATTTCATTTATACACCATATATTGATTTATCTACTACTCCTGCACCAATATACTTAACGTTTGACGTTGCTTATGCACGCTATAATGCATTTTATTCTGATTCATTAATCGTGTCTGTTAGTAATGATTGTGGCACAACATGGCAACCTGTTTATGCTGAAGGTGGTAGCAGTTTAGCAACTGCACCTGACAACACAAGCAGCTTTACCCCATCAGCAACACAATGGAGAACAGAAACAATAAGTTTGGATAGCTATGCTGGCGAAAATGCCTTAAAAATTGCGTTCGAAAATAAAAGTGGCTGGGGACAATCTCTATATATTGACAATATAAATATTTCAACAACAAATACAACTTCAATAAATGATGATGGTGTAGAAAATGAATTAACTACCACTATTTATCCAAACCCCAATAATGGTAAATTTAATATCGCTTTTAAAACAATGGCTTTAAACGAAACTATACATATAAAAGTGGTTAATATTCTTGGAAAAATAGTTTATACAAAAACGCTTTCGAATACAAGCAATACAATACAAAATATTGATTTAAGTAGCGAAGCCAAAGGGATTTATTTTATTGAGGTATCAACTTTAAACAGTAAAACAATAAAAAAAGTAAGCATAACAAACTAAATAAAGTTATAATTGAGTAAAATAAAAGCCAAATCTAATACTACATATTATTAACAATAAGCTTACTTATACCATTCATATTTTTGAGCTAAAAAAATGGCTTCCATTTTAGAGTTTACATGGAGCTTGTTGTAAATATTTTCGATATGTTTTTTTATTGTTTTGTCGCTTACAAATAATTGGTCAGCAATTTGTTTGTAGCTTTTTCCAATTGATAGCAATTCTAAAACTTCAATTTCACGAGGAGTAAGGTTGTAGCTTTGAGGGCTTATAGCAATATTTTTTTTTACCGACTCTGCATTTTTTCTCTTTATTAAATCGATTGTTTTTAATGCAATATTAGGAGACATAGGAGCTCCACCATCGATAATATTTTTTATAGCATCTACAATTTTAGCTGTAGTTTCATCTTTTATCAAATAGCCCGTAGCACCAGCTAAAATGGCATCAAATATTTTATCATCATCATCAAATACTGTAAGCATAATTATTTTAACGCTTTCGCCATACAATTTATGCAATTCATATGTTGCCTGAATGCCGTTCATTACGGGCATATCAACATCCATTAATATTACTTCAGGAAACTGATTATTTGATTTTAATTTTTTCAATAAATCTTCACCATTTTCGGCTGTATATAAAACTTCTATTTCTTTAAAAAAAGATAAATTTTTTATAAGCGTATTTTTTAATTGAGCTGAATCATCAACCAATACTATTTTTATTGAAGAGCTAGAAGTATTCATTTTTATATTAATGGAATTTGTATACTTATTTGAGTACCTAAATTAGTTGAATTAATGGAAAAATTGCCATTTAGTTCTTCAACTCTTTTTTTGATATTTTTCAATCCAAATGTTTCTTTATTTAAACCATCTTCTACAATAAATCCAATACCATTATCATTATAAACAACCAGTATATTATCATTTTCAAAATGTATATTCAATGTTATTTCTTTTGCTTGTGCATATTTTAAAGTATTAGATAAGCTCTCCTGTATTACTCTATAAAGATTTAAAACAAATTTGCCGGGTAAAACTTTGCTCTTATTTTCATTCACTGTTATTAAACGGTAATTTATTTCAGGTCTGTCTTGCAATATTCGATATATATGACTATTCAATTTATTTAAAAATAAATCTAATGTAATATTGTCATTATTTAAAACCCATATAGCGCTTCTTAATTGTGCCATAGTATGTTTTGCATTTATCGATAGTTTATCAAAGGCATCTAACAATTCTTTATTTGTTGCAAATTGATATTTTGCATACTCAATGTTGTAAATAATATTTGATAAATCAGTTCCGATACTATCATGCAAATCTCTACTTATACGTTCTTTTTCATTTTTTAATTCAACCTGCGCTTCAGCTCTTTTTATTGCCTCTTCCTGAAGCTTAACTTTCATTGTAAATGTCTCGTTTTGCTTTAAATTCAATTGCTCTAATACAAAGCTTTTTTCGTCAACAAATTTTTTAAAATAAATAGCTAAACCTATTGATAGGATAACGATTTCGAACAAGAGTACCCACAAGAAACTATCGTATAAAAAATCCGGAGTAGGTTGTTCAAATAAACTAGTAACTGTAACTATCAATACATATACGATTACAGGAAAAATACTAAGTAAATAGATATATGAATTTGAATCTTTAAGCTTTATACCATAATAAATAGCCAAAATCATATTCAAAACAATAGAAACAACAATAACATTGTATAAATAAGAAAAGAAACTATTTAACGGTTGATTGCTATACATTAATAATGGAATCAAAAACAATAAAATACTTATTTGTGTGTATTTATTAAAAACAAATAACCATTTAGGATAATAATCATTAAATAAGAATGCCTTAACGAATAACATCGAAAAATATGCTGCAAACAAATTGAAAAACGATGACCACATTGGGTTTTGAAAATACGGCATGTAAGTTTGAATAAAATGCAAAGAAAAACCTTCAACAATTAAACGCCAAAACAAAACACTAATACAATACAACGAATAGTATAAATATTTTTTATCCTTTAAATAAAAATAAATAGCGAAACTAAAAATTGAGATAAACAAAACTAAACCTGTAAAAAATCCATATTTTAAGGTTTCGTTATGTAAGTAATTGTAAAAAGCACTTTCACTCCAAATAATAATAGGGACCTTTAAAGTAAGTTGTGCTCTTTTTACACGGATAAATATGCCATAAACTTCATTTGTTTTTGTACTTAGTTTATAACAGTTTTTATAAGTACGATAGTCTCGGGTGGCGACAGGAATGCTCCAACCTACTGCTGGTAAATGAATAATAGAATCATTTTTATCAATTAAATAAGTATCTATTTCATCAATAACAGCATTTTTAATTTCAAGTACTAGTGGCTTATCTGATTCGTTTCGAAGTTGAAAATATAACCAATGACCAACTTTGCTTTTCCAATACGATGGGGTTTTCTTCTCTACATAATTAAATTTGCCCAGTTTTTGAAAATCTTTTGCTGTATCTATCGAAATTGATGTTATTTCCCGTTCAGCAAAATCATAAATACATGAATCTAAACGAACTTCTGTTGAGTTTTTTAAGAACACAACTGTTTTTGCTTGTACGAAATTGCAACAACAAAGCAAAATAGAAGTTAAAAACCATATGGTAATATTATTTCTCACTATAATTTTTGTTCAAAAGTATACCTTTTTATGCACTAATAACAAGTACTACTACAAAATACGGAATTATCCGTATTTATGATTTTATTATTTACGGGTAGGTTTGTAGCGCAATTTTTATTTAAAATAAAACATTAATCTTAAAATGAAAAAATTATCCATTTATGCTGGCGCAGTTGCATTGTTTACACTTAGTCAATGTTCTCCTCCCAAATTATCAAGTTTAGCTCAAAAAGAAAGTTTGGAAAATAAAGCAAAATTAGACTTTAATCAAAGTAAAATAAATGAAACAGGAAGAGGTTTTTCTGTGGACATGAGATATTTATCTACTCTACCTAAAAAAGTAGCTTTGGTATCATTTTACGTTGATGACCCAGGAATAACAAAAGTGTCAGGTACTAACCAAACAGGTAAAACATTTACTACAACCAACACGGGTTCTGCTGGTGCAAAAGCTTATGCCAATGATTTTTTGAATAATGGCGGATTAGAAAGCATAAAAAGTACCTTCAAAAAATACAACATGGAAGTGCTTGCACCTAACGAGTTTCTTACTGATGATGATAAAAAAGAATATTATAATGATTTTGTGATGCAAAATTCAAAAGGTAATGAACTAGGCGGTAAAATTGGTAAATTTTTTAAAAATCAGGGAAATGCAGGTACAACTCTAGAAACAGATGAAGCAGCTGATGGTTACAAATTATTAAAAGTAAACCTACGTGAATACCTAGATAGTGATCACAGAAACAGAGCAGCTGTTCAGAATTTATCAGGTTCTTTAAACAACATGATGATTGAATCGTTAGGTTACGACCTGTGTAAAAATTTAGGTGTAGATGCTGTACTTGTTGTATACAATACTCAAAGTTGTGATAAAAAATGGTCGAGAGATAGACACTGGATAAATGCAGTAAGCATGTATATGTTTGCGCCCAATCCATTACCCTTAAAAGAAGGGAAAAAAGATAATATGTTTTACTCAAAAGGGCTTTTTTATTGTGGTACACGTATTGCATTTAGCAAACCACTTGTAATTGATCCTAAAATAAAAGATGAAGCTCAAAAAGTTCAAAACATAAAAGATAACTATGTTGCATATTCTAAAATTGTTGCGGGTTTAGCTGATAAAATGGGAAATTACTATCAAAAAGAATTTTCTAAAAAGAAAAAATAATTGAACTATCTCTTAATCCAAGAGTAAAAATTTCAAATCAACCAACAATGAAAAAAACGATATACTTATTACTTGCAATTATTTCAATATCAACGGCTAACGCTCAAACGTGGAACAAAATATCAACAAATTTTGATTCGTTATGGACTAGTTCTGTTAAATATTATAACAAAGGCGATACAATTGTATACTACGGTAGTACAACTGGAACAGGATCACTAAATGCTAAACGATTTTATATCTCCACTGATGGAGGATATAACTTCACGAGAGATTATACCAATTTAGATGCGATAAGTTTATTTCCAATAGTTGGTTTGCCAATAAATAATATGATTATTGGATTTCAAAACACACCTAATTTAGGCTCATACTCTTTTCAAACTATTAATAACTGGACAAGTGTACTCGCTACAGGAACAGGTATTTATGGCGAAGTAAAAAGTGGAAAATTGTTGTGGAATGCAGGTAGTGGAAGTACCACTCTTAGAACTTTAACACCAACTGGCGATAGTTTGACTGTTGTTGCTAGTGGCAGTTCAGGTATTGACCTTGTTAGCACTTTTAATAAAGGAACTCGCTTGTTTTTAGGTGGGGGTACTAATAATGAAATTAAATATGTTGATAATGGCGACTTTTCAACTATTCAATCAAGCTCAATTGCTTCTCAGGGTATATCTGCTGATGTTATTCGTTTTTTTGAAAGCGCAGGTGTTATGTATGCTGTAGTAAATAACGGAACAGATAAGTTATTTAAAAGCACTGATAATGGAGTAACTTGGAATATTGAAAACACAACTTATAATTCAAATCCATTAGTAAGTAGTTTTATAATAGGAACACCAAATGGCAATATCTTTTTTTTAGAGACAAGTACAGGTACTTCCGATAATGTTTTTTTAAGTACAGATGGCGGAACTACAGCTACTAAAATTCCAATCGGATTACCAACAAATGGAATGTTACACAGCCCAACCATTGGGAAAATATTAACAAATGGAAACAAAATTTGGTACCAAGTTAATGCAGCAAACACTACCGATTTTGTAAGAACAGACACTACGATTGCAGGCTTGTATACATTTAATAGTCCTATAACAACTTCTACTATAGCAAATAAAATAAATAATTTAGAAATAAAATTTTATCCCAATCCAACACAAAAAGAATTGTTTATTAAAGGTGTAGAAACTGGTACAAAATATGAAATTATTAATGCTATTGGTCAGAAAGTACTTGCAGGTATTTATACAGGATCTTCAATAAATATAAGTAATTTGTCTAAAGGTATTTATGTTGCAAAATTAATAACGACCGAAAATCAAGTAGTAGAAGAAAAATTAGTGATAGAAAATTAATTTTTATCTAACACACACATACTTATTTATGAAGTGGATAAATAAAAGCAATATTCTTTTTTGTTGCTTATTAATTTCAACATTTGTTTTTTCCCAAGAAATTCAATGGTGTAGTTCATTGAACTACGACAACGAAATTTCGAACAAAGATGGTTTCAATGCACGCAAAGTGGTAGGGCAACCAGATGTAGAAATTTATGGTAAGTATGTAAAAAATGCAGCAACAGTTAACCCCAATAAAAATTCTTTTTTGTGGGTTGATTTTTCCACTCCTATTGAAACAAAACAAATATTAATTCTTCAAAGCAATGGTGCAGGTTTTGTTTCTAAAGTGGAATTAGTTGATGCTGTAACAGAAAAAACGGAAACAGTATATGAGCAACCTACATTTACAATTTTAGCTAATTATCAACTACTCAGAATTGTATTACCTGATAAATCTAAAAAAGCCAAACAATTAAAGATAAAATTTTCAACAAAAAAAGAACAACAACAAATTGATGCGATTGGTGTTTCTTCGTCAGATGCTGAGTTTACAATAAACGATATATTAAATAAATATGCTAAAAGTAAAGTTACATATAATGATGTGGCTAACGATCCTTCACTAAACAATGCTGTTGCATACTACAATGCATCTACAGTAAATGTGCTCAACATAAAAAAAATGAATGATCAAATTGGAGAACCTTTAAAAATAGGCGAATCGGGGAATTTAGGTAGAGATGTAAATTCTATATATAACGAAATTGCTCCAATCATTTCTCCTGACGAACAAACCTTGTTTTTTATCCGCTCCGAATCACCCGAAAATACATATGGTTGGAAAGAAAGCAGTGAAGATATTTGGTTTTCAGAATACGACACTAAAACAGAACGTTGGGGGGCTTCTAAACACATGGCATTGCCATTTAATAAAACCGATTTCAATAAAATAGTAGGAATAACTCCTGATGGCAATACTGTTTTGATAAAAGGATTGTATAAAAATGGAGAATACAAAGGTCGTGGATTTTCGTTTTCTCATAAAATAGTAAATGGCTGGAGTGAGCCTGAACAAATTAAATTAAAAAGATTTGATGACATGGCAAATGGCACTCATCAAGGTTCATTTTTATCGAACGATGGCAAAACAATTCTACTGAGTTTTTCTGAAAAAAGCGGTAGCGAAAACAATGATTTATACGTTAGTTTTTTAGAAGATGATAACAAATGGAGTCGCCCTAAACCCTTAGGGAAAATAATAAATACAGAGGCTAATGATGATACTCCTTTTTTAGCTTCGGATGGTGTTACACTTTATTTTTCGAGCGACCGTATTGGGGGACTTGGCAAAAGAGATATTTATTTGAGCAAACGATTAGACAATACTTGGCAAAATTGGTCAACACCAGTAAATCTTGGTTCATCGGTAAATACTAGTGGAGATGACGCTAACTATAGTATTGCAGCTTCAGGTTATTACGCATACATGGTTTCTTCTCGCAACTCTTTAGGCGGAACAGATATTGTTAGAATAAAGTTAAAAGACGAAATAAAACCCAATCCCGTTGTACTTATAAATGGCCACGTATTTAATGCAAAAACAAAACAGCCTATTGATGCTACTATTAGCTATCAAATTTTAGCCGATGGAACGGAACAAGGTATTGCTAGAACCAATCCTGAAAATGGGAATTATAAAATTGTACTTCCCTATGGAAAATACTATTCATTTTTGGCAAAAGCCGATGGTTTTATTGCTGTGTCGGATAATATGGATTTATCAACCACTATGGAATATAAAGAAATTAAACGCAATTTATTTCTAGTGCCTATAGAAATTGGCGAAACCATACGTTTGAACAATATATTTTTTGATTTGGCTAAAGCTACTTTAAAAGAAGAATCGTTTCCTGAACTCAACCGATTAGTTAAATACATGATTGATAACCCTTCCATGGAAATTGAAATAGCTGGACATACTGATAATGTTGGTTCTGAGCAAACAAATAATATTCTTTCACAAGACAGAGCCAATACAGTAAAAGCATTTTTAGTAAGTAAAGGAATCTTAGAAACTCGAATTATTGCAAAAGGCTATGGAAAAAATAAACCTGTTACTACTAATGAAACTGAGGAAGGTCGACAATTCAATAGAAGAGTAGAATTTAGCATATTAAAAAAGTAAAAATAATTACCTATCACTAAAACCTAAAAAATTAAATTTTATGAAAAAAATTAAAGCTACTATTATTTACACATTTATTTTAAGTTTATCTATAAATAAAGTAAACAGCCAATCTGTTAGTTATAAAGTATTAGAAGATAATCCTAACTCATACAACTTAGATGTATCATTTTTACCTTTTTATGTTGATATGGCAGGTGCCGACAATAACCTTTCACTTGGATACGGACTTAATGCATCAGCACAATATAAAAAACTAGGGGCTGCTCGCTTTTATTTACAACGCCCTTATTCGGCAGGTACTGATATGGGCTACCATTTTGGTACTGTTGGTATTTTTCCAATGCCTACAGTAAATAAACTTCGTAAATATTTGCATCTAGAATTAGGAGGTACTTATCATCTATCGGAACGCACAAAAACAAAAGATAGAAAAGTTGTATTAAGTTCATCTAAAAGCGGACGTACCACAACCACAACTTATATAATGGTTCCAACTACTGTACGAAAAGTAATTGGTGTACGAGGTGGTTTATATAACTATCATACAGTTATTACAGCTCGCCAAAATGGTTCTATTGATGGCGATTTAGGAATAGATGCTAAAGGTGTTATTTCAACTGATGGTACTCGTTTTGGAGGAGCAGCTCGTTTAAACCCCGTAGGCGTTCCTGAAGATCCATTTTATAATACAGAATCGGCTACAAACATGAAAGTGTTAGGTGTTTACGGAGGAATTTCTACAGCTTCATATCATAAAATATTAATAGATGCTGATGGATATGGCACAAAAGGTGGTTCTCGTTATTTTAATTTATTTGCCGATGCTATGATTGCTCCTCCTCGAATTGATGATTTTGAAGGAGCCGATGGCAAAAAATACGATGTTAGCGGAAAAGGTGCTCAAGGGTTTAAAACACGACCATTTGGTGCAAGGGTTGGATACGAATACTTGATGGCTAAAAATAAATTAGGTATTTTTACTAAAACCGAAGTTGGTTTTAAACCTGGAATGGCAAATAGTAAATTTTACATTTCACTAAGCTTTGGAGTATGCTTTATTACAAAAGTAAAACAACTTGCTGCTACAGAATAAAACAACCAATATTAATTTTAAAAAAAAGAACCTGCTTGAACAATTCAAGCAGGTTCTTTTTTATTATATACACTAATTAATAAAAATAAATAAAAATTCGTACATTGTACAAACGAAACAATAACCCAATAAGATGTTGAAACGTTTAAAACTTCTACATTTTTTTATCCTGTTTTTTATTTTTATCAATGTTGTAAATGCTCAAGATTGGATAAAAAAAATTCAAGACCCTAATGTAAATTTTTATGATGTACAAAAATCATACAATAAATTTAAAAAGCAGAAACAAATAAAAGATAAATTAAAAAAGCTATTCAGTTTTGGTAAATATCAAGTGCAGGAAGATGAAGGATATTTTTACAAACGCTGGGAATACTTTATTTATCCTCGGGTTTATCCATCAGGAAATCGATCATTACTGCAAAACAATGCTTTAGAAAGTGAAAATTTAATTTCTAATCATACATATAAAAGTGCAATGCAACAAGGAGGTAATTGGCAACCACTAGGTGCATTTACTATTCCCACAAATGGAGGTGGTGCTGGTAGGCTTAATTGTATTCGATTTCATCCAACAAACCAAAACATTATTTATGTAGGCTCTCCTTCTGGTGGCCTTTGGAAAACTACAGATGGAGGATTATCTTGGACAACAAACACTGATGCACTACCAACCCTTGGAATTACAGATATTGCTATTGATGCAATTAATCCCAACATAATATATTTGGCTACTGGCGATGCTTTTGGCTCTGGTGGCGATACACATGGAGTTGGAATTTTAAAGTCAATTGATGGCGGAACTACTTGGCATATTACAGGACTAAATTGGACCACCAACCAAGCTCGTCATGTAAGCCGCATAATCATACATCCAAACAATTCTAATATATTGTTTGCAGCAGCAAGCAATGGTATTTATCGTTCACTTGATGCGGGTGTTACTTGGACTAGAGTTTCATCAGCAAGCAACGTGAAAGATTTAGAATTAAAACCAGGAGATCCAACAACAATTTATGCTGCCTCATCTAGTAGTTTTTATAAATCAACTAATACCGGAGCTAGTTATTCTATTGTATCTGTAGGTCTCCCATCAACATCAAATGTTGCTCGCATTGCAATAGCTGTTACAGCTGCAAACCCAGAGCATGTGTATTTGATATATACAGATGATACCGACTATGGATTTATGGGTTTATATCGTTCATCTAACTCGGGTAGTTCATTTAATTTACAATCCAATTCTCCAAATGTAATAGGTTATGAATATGATGGTAGTGATATAGGTGGAAATGGATGGTACACACTTTCTATTGCAGCATCACCAACAAGCGAAAATGAAATTGTTGTTGGAGGCGTAAATATTTGGAAATCGTATGATGGAGGGCTTACATGGAACATAAATGCACACTGGTATGGCGATAATAATTTACCTTATGTACATGCCGATATACATGACTTGATTTATCGCCCTGATGGCGAAAGTTGCTACGCATCAACCGATGGAGGAATATTTGTAACTACCGATGGCGGAAACACCTGGGTTGATTACAGCAACGGACTTCAAATTGGTCAAATGTATCGACTTGGCGGTGCAGCAACCAATAGTAGTATAATTTTACAAGGCTGGCAAGACAATGGTACTAACATAGTAAATAATAACAATTGGAGTGCTATATTAGGTGGTGATGGAATGGAATGCTTTATTGATTGGAGCGACCCTAATTATATGTATGCCGAATATCAATACGGAGAAATACACCGTTCAGAAGACGGAGGCTTTACATTTGAATACATAAAAAATAATATTACTGAAGATGGTGAATGGGTTACTCCTTGGGCTCAAGACCCTATAAATACACAAACCATTTATGCTGGTTATAAAAATGTTTGGAAATCAACAGATAGAGGTGATACATGGACAGCCATTTCGTCATTCAATTCTAATGGATTAACTTGTTTAGCTGTAGCTAAATCAAATCCAGCATATATATACGCTTCAGACGGATATACACTATACAAAACAATTGATGGAGGTATCAACTGGATAACTCTTACTAACCCTCCAGGAAGTAGCAATATAATAACCTATATAACCATTTCAGAAACAACACCTGATAAAATATGGATTACATTTTCGGGATATACTGCAAATAAAAAAGTTTATAAATCAACTGACGGGGGAAGTAATTGGCAAAACATAAGTTTTAATTTACCTAATATTCCTACCAATTGTATTGTAAATCAAACAAACACTAATGATGGTGTTTACATTGGCACTGATGTTGGTGTTTATTATACCGATGCCACAATGAACTCTTGGATTCCCTACTCCAATGGCTTACCCAACGTTATTGTAAATGAATTAGAAATACATTATGCAAGTAACAAATTACGTGCTGCCACTTATGGTAGAGGACTTTGGGAAACAGCAATTTATAATCCATCATCAAATGCTCCATTTGCAAATTTTGCTGCTGACACACTAAGTGGATGCCCTGGATTAATGGTCACATTTTCAGATAGTACTTTAAATAATCCAACAGCTTGGCAATGGAGCTTTCCTGGCGGAAGCCCTAGTAGTTCTACACTACAAAATCCAACAGTAACATACAATACAGCTGGTAGCTATAATAATGTTACACTTATTGTAAGTAATAACAATGGCACCGATTCAATTACACGGTATAGCTATATTGCAATTAGCCCTCAAATTGTACCATTAATTACACTAAACAATAACGATTCTATTTGTCAAGGACAAAATGTTGCCTTAACATCAAGCATCGGCAATAAATTTAGATGGCAACCCAACAACCAAACTTCACAAACGATTACAGCTTCAACAACAAATACATATTCAGTAAAAGTTACTGATGCTTTAGGTTGTGAAACAACATCACTACCAATTACCATTACGGTGTTACCCAAACCTTCAATACCTAACATTATAGTAAGTGGCGACACACTCGTATCTAGCGCAAGTTCTGGAAATCAGTGGTACTACAATGATTCTGTTATTAACGGAGCTACCAATCAAACCTATATTACAAACGGAATAGCTGGCTTATATCAAGTTAAAGTAACCGATTCTATAGGCTTTTGTTCATCAATTTCTCAATCAATTACCATAGGAATTGAAGAATACAGCAATGGAATTCAATTTTTAATGTACCCAAATCCATCAAATGGACTATATCAACTACTAATAAAAAGTATTGAAAAAGACGATATTTCAATAGAAATTATAGATACAAGAGGCAGACAAGTGTATCTCAACAACGTTGATTCATTTATAGGAGAAATAAATACAAATATTGATATATCAACTTATTCAAAAGGCATCTACAATCTGAATATTAAAAACTCGAAAGGTAACGCATCAAAAAAAATAATTAAATACTAAAGCTATAACCCATATTTATGAATACCCAACCAACAATAATTGTAACTGGTGGAGCAGGTTATATTGGTTCACACACTATCATTGAATTAATTACCACAACTAATTTTAATGTTGTATCCATTGATAATTTTTCAAACTCATCCAACAGAACATTTGAACGAATTGAAAAAATAACAGGTAAAAAAATCAAAAATTACAACTTTGATTTATGCGATAAACAAACACTTGATACTATTTTTCAGCAAGAAAAAAATGTTGTAGGAGTCATTCATTTTGCGGCATTTAAATCGGTTCCTGAATCGGTTAATAATCCATTTAAATATTATAACAACAATATAAATTCATTATTAAATATGTTGCAATGTTGCTTGAAATACGAGGTTAATAATTTTATTTTTTCATCATCCTGCTCTGTTTATGGAAATATAAATAGCTTACCTGTTAGCGAAAGTACAATATTTGGCAAAGCAGAATCGCCCTACGCTTATACCAAACAAGTGGGCGAACAAATTATTAAAGATTATTCAGTAGCATATCCATTATTTAAAACAATAGCACTACGCTATTTTAATCCTGTTGGGGCACACGTTTCTGGATTTATTGGAGAATCGCCAATTAATAAACCTAACAATCTTATACCCGTTATAACACAAACGGCTATCGGTAAAAATTCAGCAACAACTGTATTTGGCAATGACTACCCTACCCGCGATGGTACGTGTATTCGTGATTATATTCATGTTACCGATATTAGTATAGCACACATTAAAGCACTATTTCATTTACTTGATAATAATAATAAACTCAATTTTGATGTATTTAATTTAGGAACAGGTACTGGTGTTAGCGTTTTAGAAGCCATTACAGCATTTGAAAAAATAAGTAATAAAAAACTTAATTACACTATTGGAAAAAGACGCGAAGGAGATGTAATGTCGATTTATTCCGACACATCAAAATCTGAAAATGAATTAAAATGGAAACCACAATTTACACTTGAACAGATGCTGGAAACAGCATGGAAATGGGAGTTACAACAACAAAAAGAAAATAACAACTAGTAACTGAATTCTATTTATTAACAGCAACTATTATATTTTATTCGATTTGAGCCGTAAGGTTTCTTTCCAATAATGAGGTGCAAATTGGTTCAAGCTCTTCGTATGTACCTTTTTTAACAGCACATTTACCTTTGTAGTGCACTAAATAGGTACATTGTTCAGCCTGTAAAGCATCGTGCCCACACACTTCAATTAACGATTCAATTACAAATTCAAAGGTGTTAAAATCATCATTATAAAGCACAATCACCTTTTCGGCAACTTCCTGTTCCTCTAGTTCAATTAATACTTCTTGTTGAGTATCAAATTGACGTTGCGCATTCGTAAAATACTTTTGCATAACAATAAAATTGAATGTTATTATCTTACATCTTCCAGTGCCACTTTTTCGCCATTTTTATAGGCCACTATAAACGAATCTTTTAAGTCGGCTGCATCAACTTCCGTTTTTAATGCACTGGCTTCTTCGTAAGTTTTGCAAGTGCCTACGGTGTATATAGTTAAGCCACTTTTATCAGTATAAGTTTCTATTCCTTTTTTAGCTATTAATATAAATTTATTTGCAATTTCAAGTGGGACCTCTTCTTTAAATGCACCTATCTGAATTTTAAACACAACACCTGCAACAGCATTTTTAACTGGTGCTTTTGTGTTTGACTGATTAGCAGTAGCAGTAGTTGCATTATTTGAAACACTATTTACAGATGAAGCATTTCCTGCACCAAATGAAGGTAACTTATTTACATCAGGCGAATTTGGGAAAACTACACCTCCCTGCGACTCATACTTTTGAGCCTCGGCAACAGAAATACGTTTGCCATTGTAATAAGCAGTAATAAACGCATCTTTTATTCCAATATCCATAACCATTTCTTTTGCTTCTTCGGCACGAGCAACTGATTTATAAATACCCGTGTAATAACGGATATAACCATTGGGAGCTTTTTCGTTATACAACGGGCTCATATTATACAACTTACTTGCTTTTACTTGTTGAGCATAAACACCAACTTGAACAGTATAAAATAAGCCTCCAACTTTTGTTAAATCATTCGCCTTCGCAATTTCTGGTGAGTTAGTAGGTTCAACGCTAGTACTTGTATTTGTTGCAACCGCTGTTGTTGTATTTGTAGCCTGATTAGTTTGTAAAACATTTGTAGGCACACCACCAGCCATAGCATAAGCCTCATTAATTGGAATACGTTTTCCGTTATAAAATGCAACAACAAAAGCATCTTTATACCCCATATCAATAATTTTTTTCTTAGCCTTATCAGCCGTAGCAAATTTGGTAAATACCCCAGCAGTATATCTTATAAAACCTTTTGATGTAGTTTCACCTGTTAAAGGCGTAATTCCTTTAAATAAATTTTGTGGAATAGGCTTACGGAAAGCACCTACCTGTACCTTAAATATTAAACCTTCTGGTATTTTACTATCAATAGGTATTGGATTTTTTGATGAATAAACAGGTATTGCTTTTTCTTCAAAAGCCTCGTTTGGTGCCAATACAATATCTGATGAACTAGCACTTGAATTATTTACTACAGTTTGATTATTTACAGGAGCTGTAGTTGTAGTTGTATTTTTAGGAGCAGTTGTTGACGTAGCTACAAAATCAGGTTTGTATTTTTTATAAATAGCAATTGCTTGTTTTTGTTTTTCAATGGCCTCAATTTCATTTGTTGCTGCTTCATCCAATAAATTTTCTTTTGCATAATAAGAATCTGTAGATGTTGCTTCAACACGCTTAGTTTTTGCTTTCGCATAAACATCTTCAGCTTCATCACCCAATACTTCAGCTTTTAATAATTCACCAGCATTATTGCCTGCTGTTTCTTTTTTATACTGTTCTAGTTGCTGTTTGTTTGAATTGTATTCCGATGCGTTTGCATCTGCGATTAATTGTGCTGCCTCAGTTTTTTTCGCTCGGGCTTCTTTCATCAACTCTTCTGATTGAGCATACATTGTATTTTTTGCATCAGCATTACTTTGCGCTATCGCCTGTGTTTTTAAATCCAACGAAAGGGTCATAATATCCTCGGCCTGTTTATTTAAAGCAGCTGCTTTTACACTTTGCTCCATGGCCGATGTATTACTATAAACATATTGTTTTTTAGGCTCTGATGGCGTGTTTACCGAAGCTACATCAGTTGTATTGCTAGCTGTATTATTATCAGTAGAAGTAGGTTCAATACTTATTGATTTTGTTTGGTTATTGCTAGTAGTAGTTGTTGTGCTTGCAACAGTAGCGCTTGATGGATTATTATAAATATCAATTGCTTGTTTTTGTTTATTTAATGCAAGTAACTCATTTTGTTGAGCTTCTAACAATAAATCTTCTTTATCATAGTAATCGGCTGTTTTTGTAGCTTTTTGACGCTGTTCAGCAGCTTTATTAAAATACTTTTGCGATTCGTCATTTAGTATTTCAGCTTTTAACATATCAGCCGAATTATTTCCTGCATTCGCTTTTGCTAGCGCATCAACCTGCTTTTGTTTTTGTTTATACTCTGAGCTATTAGCAGTAGCTATTAGCTGCGATGATTCCATTTTTTTAGCTTGCGCCTGTTCAATTAATTTTCGAGCATTTTCTTTTCTTTTCTTTTGTTCTGCCTCACTTAAATTTTCAGTCGATTCTAACTGAGGAAGAATTGATTCTGCCAATAAAGCATCTGCTTCATCATTCATCATCACGGCTTTTTCAACTTGCTGGCTTGCTACAGGGTCGCTATAGTCATAAGTAGGTTGCTCGTTTTCATCCGTTGAATCTACAGCTTCATTATTATCTTTAGGTTCAATTGTATTTGTTGCAACATTTGCATTTACGGGGCTTTCAACAATATTATTGGTTGCACTATTATTAACCGTATTGTTTGATGCAGTATTAGTGTTAGTTGTAGTGTTTGATGCCGCAATTAATTGTTGCTGTTTTATTGACTCAGCTTTCGCTTGACTTTGAACGGCTAAATCTTGTTTTTCTTTAGCAGATTTTTCCGATTGCTGTAAACGAGTTTCTAATTCGGTTTTCTTTTTAGGATCAGTTGTAGCTGCAATTTGTTGTTTTTGTTTTTCTATATCATTGTTAATCTCGTTTGTCCAACTTTTTAAAATATCGGCTTTTGTTTTTTCCCTATCAGCTTCATCTTTTATTGAATTAGCAGCCTCTAAATCTGATTCATATTTGGCATTAACAGTTGCCATTAAAGCTTCAGATGTTAATGGAGCAGCATCTACCGTACCATACGTTTGGTTACCTGATGTTGATGCATTATTATTTACAACATTAGTTGCAGTGTTGTTAGCATCATTTTGAGCCACTGTAGCAGTTGTAGTTTTAGGCACTGCGCCATAAATTGCAGCCGCTTCTTTTTGTTTTTCAAGCGCTATTAGCTCATTGCTTTTAGCTGTTTCCCATGCTGCTTCTTTTTCCGAATACTTTTTTAAGCTGTTTGCTTTTTCGCTTTCAGTCTTAGCAAGCTCAAAATATTTTTTAGCTTCATCATTTAACAATTCTGCTTTAAATACTTCTGGCGCTGTACTACCGGCATTCAATTTTGCTGCTTCATCCAACAGTTGCTGATTAGTTGTATATTCAGTAGTATTAGCATTTGCATACAACTGTTCTGATTTTTCTTTTTTATCTTGTGCTTGTTTTGCTAAGTCTTCTGATTTTCTTTTTCTATCCTTTTGTTCACTTTTGCTAAGCGAGGTATCATCAGGATTTACAGCAAGGTCAATCGATTTTTCAAGTAAATCATTGGCTTCTTTATCAAGCAATTCAGCCTCAGTTAATTGTGCTACAGCCGCAGGGTTTGTATAGGTTAACAATGGTTCAGTTTGAGCAACCGTTGCTACTGTTGCACTAGTTGTATCTATTCCCGGTGCTTGTACTTCTGTTTTTACAACTAAAGCCGAATCCCTTTTAGCTGGTGTAGAATTAGTTGTTGTAACGACTGGCTCTGTTGTTGTTACAACAGGAGTTGTTGTGTTTGTATTTTGGCTATCGCTAGAAGTTGTAACACTTGCAGTTTCTGTTTTAAGCGAATTTACTTGTTGTTCTAATTTATTTTTATCAATTGTAGCAGCTTGTGCAGCAAGTGTTTCTCCTTCGGTTGATTTTGACTGGCTTACCACATTGCTTACAAATAACATTTCGTTTTTAACACCAATGTATTCTTTCTCCAAGCGAGCAACTTTCAAATCATTTTCTTTGAGCTCTTGTTGTTTTTCAACGTTTTCTTTCTTCAATATTTCAATTTGATTCGTCAAACTTTGTTTGATTTTATCATTTTTTTCTTTCTCAATTTCAACTTTCAAGCCAGCAATAATAGTCTCATTATCAGCCATATCCTGCTTCAAGTTGTTAGAATCTTGAATCGCTCTATCAAGCTCGCGTTTTTTGTTTTCTTCGTCTTTTTTGAAACTATTAATAATTGGCATACTCGTAGCATTATTCGCAGTTAATGCTTCCAATTTTTTCTCTAATTCATCCAATTTCGCTACTGCTTCTTTAGAATTAGTAGAATTTACTGCTGCATCCAAGCCTTTTGCATATTGCATTGATAAATCAGCTTCTTCTTGTTTAGCAATAGCTGTCGACTCAATTTTTTTGGCAATATTAAATGCTGCTACAGTTTCTTCGTTTAGCAACTGTGCTTCTTTAGTTGCATTTTCAGCTTGTTCTGCTAGGCTTGCTTTTTTAGCACCGTCTTCTTCTTTTGCTACAGCATCATTTAATCGTTTTGCTTCGGCAAGTTTAGCTTGTGCTTGTTCATTTTTTTGATTCGCAAAAGCCCACGAAATATCGGCTTGTTCTCTTACTTCTTTTGCTTCGGCTTCGGCCTCTTTTGCATCGCGATAGCCAATTCTTACAATGTCCTCATTGGTTAGCTCTTTTGCATAAGCGGCACTTGTATCTGTTTTTGTAGTTGATGCAATAATAGCCGAAGAGTCTACTGCAGTAGTTGATGTTTTTTCAATTTCACTTGTACTTGCAAAATCAACAGGAGGCGAAACGCTTAACTTCGATTTTTCTTTTATTAATGCCAATGATAACATATAACTGGTATCAGAAATAGATTCGTCAAAGTAATTTCTAATTGTTAATGTATCAGAAATACCATCAAAACTAAACTCTTGTCGTAATGGTTTAAATTCTTTCTGTGTAGGAACTTCAACTATATTGGATTGGGGTAAAAAGCCTTCTGCTTCAACAGTAAACAAAAACTTGCCACCATTATTGGGTAAACGTATATCATACGCTCCATCTTCGGGATCGGTATTAAACATACCTACTATACTATTGTTTTCTGATAAGTTTTTAATGGTAATTTTAGCATTTAACACTTGTCTATCCCTATTTTTAAGGTATTTACCTTTAATAAATACAAAATCAAGGGCTCTACGTTCAATATTAATATTATAAACAGCTATTTTACCAGCTTCACTCGCTCGTGCTGACGAAAAGTAAGCCGTTTTTTCATCCTTATCAGTAATGTATAAAATATCATCATCAGGAGTATTAATAGGAAAATCAAGGTTTACAGGAGTGCTCCACTCGTTTTTTTCGTTCAAGGTTGATTTAAAAATATCATAACCTCCCATAGAATTGTGGCCCTTAGAGCAGAAGTACAATACTTTTCCGTTGGGATGCATAAACGGAAAATCTTCGTCATATTTAGTATTGATAACATTACTCAAGGGTTGCGGATTACCCCACTCGCCACTCGAAGTTTTCTTTATTTGATAAATATCTTTACCATTTTTTTCGTTTTCACCATAGCTCGAAAAATAAATATTACTTCCATTTTGAGCTAAATAAAGGATAGAACTTTCTTTTTTCTTTTTATCCAGCGGTGTTCTAAACTCTTTTTCATCGGGCTTTACAAGCAATTTACCACCTATGGTAGAAATATTGTAGGTTCTAAAAAAATCTTCGCGCCCCATTTCTGTTTTTTCAATCACTTGCAAATCAGATAGGTTACGCAACAATGATTTTCCGTTAGCACACATTTCAATTTGCCTATCTACCTGCAAACGTTCGGCTTTTGCACCCGATGCAACTTTTTTGTAGGTTTTATATTGCCTAATGGCATCATCAAAACGATAATTTAAATG
The DNA here is from genome assembly GCA_049651825.1 of Bacteroidia bacterium. GTDB lineage: Bacteria > Bacteroidota > Bacteroidia > 2-12-FULL-35-15 > 2-12-FULL-35-15 > 2-12-FULL-35-15. The sequence continues at coordinate 1,384 of JBASCV010000017.1, read as the reverse complement.
ATAAGCCTTCGCTAAATAAAAATAAGCTTCCTTTTCTATTTCATTAGGCGATTTTAAGGCAAGCTGAAGGTAAGGAATTGCTTTTTCTTTGTCTTCAACGGTGTACAACATACACACACCAAGACGGTAATTGTAGTCGGGGTCTTTTTTATAAAGACTCACCAATTGAGTATACAATGGATATGCTTTTACAAACTCCTCATTTTCAAATAACTTAGTTGCTTCTTTTTTTAATTCTTGCTCCGAAGTAAAATCTGTTTGCGATTTTAATTCAATAGCTTGAAAACAAAAAATAAAAAACAATAAGTATATAAATTTCAAGTACTTATTCATATAGTGAATTCCGCATTGTATCGGAAAATAGCTTTAAATTTAAAATAGCTTCAGCACATGGAAACCATAACCCACAAATTTAGTTTTTTTTATTGAGAATACGCTATTTTTACCCCAAAATATACGTTGATTTTAATTATTTGAGTAATTATAAAATATTTACCTAATTTACTCGTTTGAACCAAGGTGTATCTATATTTGTAGAATGAAATTTTTTGAACGTTTACTTCTTATACTAACTGTTTTTATTTTACTTTTTTCGGCTTGTAAAAAAGATGAATTAATCACTGACGCTTCGGCCAAACTTGGCTTTTCAACTGATTCGGTTTTGTTTGATACCGTATTTACTACAGTGGGCTCTACCACCAAGCTTTTTAAAATATACAACCCTCATAATCAAACAATTAATATTTCAAAAGCCTATCTTGCAACAGGCACAGCATCGCAATTTAGAATGAACATTGATGGTGTTTCGGGCACTTTACTGCAAAACATTGAAATTATGGCTGGCGATAGTTTGTTTGTATTTGTTCAGGTAACTGTAAATCCTACAAATCAAAATTCGCCACTTTTAATCAACGATTCAATTGTGTTTGAAACAAATGGAAATACCCAACATGTAAACCTTACTGCAGTTGGGCAAGATGTGCATTTACACAAACCGAATGTGTTCCCAACCAATGGTTTACCACCCTACTCTATTATTAATTGCAATGAAATATGGACAAACGATAAGCCACACCTTATATTTGGTTATGCAGTTGTAGATGAAAATTGTAAATTAACAATAATGCCAGGCACAAAAGTACATTTAGGAGTACGCTCAGTGCTGTGGATATATGATGGTGGAACATTGGAAGTGAAAGGTGCTAAAGGTAATGAAGTAATATTTCAAGGCTCTAGACTAGAACCTGATTATCAGGATGTTTCAGGGCAATGGGGCAAAATTTGGCTTTCGGCAGGAAGCATAAACAATACCATTGATTGGGCTATTATTAAAAACGGAAACATTGGCGTTCAGGCCGATACGCTTGGTGCATCTACACAACCC
>JBASCV010000016.1:0-25017 GCA_049651825.1 Bacteroidia bacterium | reverse complement strand
ATATTCAGTTTATAGCTTTCACTGGCTTGAAGCCCTTTTATTGAGCACCGTTCCATTAACAATCGTTCCATTCATTCCGTTTTCATTCATTTCAATAGCCCTTTACCCATTAACAAGTATTTTAATCAACTATTCTGGTCATTGTAATTACCGCTTTGGGAATGGAAACGGAAAATCATGGAGTCTTTTTGGTACAAATCACAACGAACACCATTTTAAAAACAAAAAAAACTACGGTTTTCTATTACAGTTTTTTGATACAATCAATTCAAAATTAGCTAACAACAAACATAAATGAAAGAAGTATATATAACCAGTGCTGGCGTTTTTTTACCAAACGATGCTATTGAAAATAGTGAAATGGAAAACTATTTAGGAATGTTGAATGGGAAAGAAAGCTCGTTAAAAAACCGAATTTTAAAACAAAATGGTATTAAAAAAAGGTATTATGCTCTTAATAAAAATCAAGAAAGCACACATTCAAATGCTCAACTAGCCGCAAAAGCAATTGAAGCTGCAATTGTAAAAAGCGAGTTGCGTTCAAAAGAAATTTCATTGTTATGTACAGGTACCACTCAAGGTGATTTACCTATACCAGGCTTTGCGAGCATGGTTCATGCAAGGCTTGATTTTAATAGATGTGAACTAGCAAGTTTTCAAAGCGTTTGCGCAAGCGGAATGATGGCTTTAAAAAATGCTTTTACTCAAATAAAAAGCAATGAAAAAGAAAACGCTGTTTGCGTAGGTAGCGAATTTGCCAGCCGATTGTTTAAAGCGTCTAGATTTGAGGCACAACAAATAAAAGCATTGCCTTTTGATACTGAATTTTTAAGATGGATGCTCTCCGATGGTGCGGGCGCATTTGTATTGGAAAATAAAAAAAGCAAAAAACATATTTCGCTAAAAATTGATTGGATTGAAATAAAATCACATGCCAATGAATTTCCTGTGTGTATGTACACAGGTAAAACTGATAATAAAAACGAAGATGAACAAACTTGGCTCGATTATCCAAGTTATGAAGATGCATCAAAAGCTGGTGCAATAAATTTACAACAAGATGTACGCCTGCTCGATAAGGTTGTACAAACAGGTGTTGCACATTATTTTGAACTGATAGACCAAGGTAAAATAAATAAAGATAAAGTAGACTGGCTTTGCTGTCATTACTCATCAGAAATATTTAAAAAGCCTATACAAGATTTGATGGAAAAAGGCGGTGGAGTAATACCTGAAGAGAAATGGTTCAATAACCTCACTACAAAAGGAAACACAGGCTCAGCTTCCATTTTTATTATGTTAGAAGAGTTAATGTATTCAGGAAAACTAAAACAAGGCGACACCATATTGTGTATGGTTCCTGAAAGTGGAAGGTTTATTACTTCGTTTATGCAACTAAAAGTTGAAACACCCGAACTGAAAAACGAAATAAGCTTCCCTTATCGAAAAGTAGAAACACCTGAACTAAATATAAATAAATCAGAGGCTTCTGAATGGTTAATCAGGCAGCTTACTCAAATATGGATTGATTTTGAAACCGAACTATTAAAAGTACCTATTATCACTAAAATACACGCAGGCAAATTAAGCTTAACCGATTATAAATTGCTGTTACACGATTTGCGCCAGCAAGTAATTGATGGCTCACAATGGATTTCAAGAGCAGCATCAAATATTGATATTGAACTGTTTGAATTGCGTTCTGCATTTATAAAACATACTGCTGCCGAACATAAAGACTATCAAATGTTGGAGCAAAATTTTGTAAACCTCGGAGAACAACTATCTGATATTCAAACAAATGAAAAAAACATAGGCAGCATGGCTTTATCGGCTTTTATGTTTCAACAGGCTAGTAAACCTAACCCTGTTGACCTGCTCGGAGCAATGTTTATTATTGAAGGAATTGGAAAACGATTAGCCAGCTACTGGGGCTTAATGATAAAAGAACAGCTTCAATTAAAAGATGACCAAGTATCATTTTTCACATACCATGGAGTGGCTGATGAAAACCATTTTCATAAACTTGAAGAAGCTTTAAATCATCCAAGTATGAATCTAGAAATTGCTAAAAAAATTGCTAAAACAGCAAAAACTACAGCAAAATTGTACAAAATTCAGTTAGAAGAAATTGGTAATTACTAAAAATGAACACCTATTTAATCTTAAGTTTAATTTTAGTGTATATAACCAGCGGTATTTCTGCATCAATAATATATCACCAAACTTTGTCACACAAGGTTATAAAATTGAGCCCTTGGTTTGAAAAAATGATGGTATTAATTGCATTACCCATTGGCACACCTGTTCAATGGGCAGGCACCCACCGTCAACACCATTTATATACCGATATTGAAGGTGATCCACACTCACCAGTGTTATATGGATTTTGGTACGCACACTGCGGATGGTATATTTCATCAAAAAATCCATTTATATGCTTCTTATACGCTATTGCTGGTATATTCAGAATGTTTTTTGATGCGTTTTGGAGACCTCGACACAGACTAGAATATAATTATTTAGCAACCGATATTAGTAGTGATAAATTTTATAACGCAATTAGCAAACCTATTAATTATACCATAATTGTGTTTTTGTATGCAAGTCTACTATGCTTTTTATTCTACTCATTATCAGGATTTTATGGGCTTGTTTGGTTATGGTTTATACTTGCTATAGTTTATAATTTAGGAGATGCGATAAATTCGATAGCTCACACTTATGGAAAAAAACTGAATGATAAATTAAGTGTAAAAAACAACCATTTACTTGCACAATTTACCTTTGGCGAAGGCTTACATGCAAACCATCATCATAACCCAAGCCTACTAACAAACACTACATCTAAATTTAATCTATTAAATATTATTTTAAAAATTTGGAAAAATCTAGGCCTTGCTCGTTTCTCCAATTAATTTAATGCTAAATTCAAATCATGAAAACAAACAACTCATCTATACACAGCAATCACGATGAAAGAGATCCCAACCCTTGGTTGGCAATGTACCTCGATTCTAGTATCCCAATCAACGATACTACAAAACGCTGTTTAATGCGTGATAACGATTCTAAATCAACACAATATCTATTACCGGTAATAAAAGTTGTGTCGAAAATATTTATGTTTTTCATACATATTTTCAAATTCTTTTTTCCTAAATTAATTAACTCATCAAAAACCTTACACCGCATATTAGCTTGGGGATTAAAAAACTTTGTAAGTAAAGATGCCAATTTGCTGATATTTCGTCATTTTCATGTTGGTAGCGAAATCATGGAGTTTATTGCTAAAAACATAGAAAATATTGAAATAACTACAAGCCCTTTAAAACCTTACGATTTTGAAGATATAAAAGATGATTTATTTTTAAAACACGATTTGAATTTGTACAATTTTGTTATAAAACTGAATAAAAAATTAAAAGAAAAAAACATTTCAATAGCAGGCAAAAAGCCATTGGACTTAAGTATGATTACTGTTGACCAATTCAATCATATTGAGTTTCCAGATAAATGGACCAATATTTTGGATTTAAGATCTGCCATTGAACTATTCACCCCTTTTTATCAATTATTCTTAACCGCAAACGATTTTGTTAGAGCCTCCAACTCGCTACAGCTTGATGAAACAATTGCAATTTATACCGCCCAAATATTAGATACTCCAGGACATTTAGGCTTAGTAAACAACAAACACCCAATGGTTCCCGAAACTACATATAGTGCAGCATATCGTTTAGTATTACATGGATTGGCTGCCGAAACATTGCACGAAATTTTAGTAAACATAAAACTGCATAAATCAACAGATGGAATTGTAACTCCTCCATCGGAAGACTAAAACATAAGCTCGACAAAACAAGAATATGAACCCAAGCACAAAGCTTATGCTTGATAAAAAATTTAATTGCCAAACACCCATTTTACAAAAATATTAAACACAACTAAAAAAAACAGGTAAACACTTGTAAAAATCATTTAAAAAACTTATATTTGGTTATATCAATCATTGATAATTACCAATAATATTTAAATTAAATGAAAACAAAATTACTACTCCTTGTTGGTGCTGTTTTATTGATAAATAGTCCACTTTTTTCACAAAAAAGAGTCGTTACATCGTCAAGTAATCCTCAAAAAATACATAGCAATAAGCGACCTACCGAAAAACAAACAGCCAACATTAGCCTGTTTAAACCATTTGATAATCCATACAAACAAGAAGTTGAAAAAGATATAAAAGATGCCATTTTTTTCAAACTCGACTTTACCACCCTTACAAAACTAAAAGCTGAAAACAGAAACGCACTTACTATTGATTTGCCTTTATCAGCAAACCAAACAGCCACATTTTACTTAAAAGCAGTAAAATTATTAGCTGACGATTTTAAGGTTGTAAATGAAAAAAATGAAACAGTACCCTATACACCAGGACTGTATTACCAAGGAACAATTGCAGGAAACACTAAATCTTTAGCCGCATGGAGCCTATTTGATAATAGTGTTATGACAGTGTTTTCGTGGCAAAATGATAATTATAATTTAGGTATTTGGAAACATCCATCAAACACTCAACAAGATATCTATATATTATATAAAGATAAAAATGTTCAATTTCCACACAACTTTGAATGTAATAATGATAAATTACCTAAAAGAGAGGTAGTTCAAGAAAAATCAATCGACAATACTCCACAATCGCAATTTACCAATTGCATAAAAATATATTTTGAGTGCGATTATCGCATGTATCAAGATAATAATAACAACACAACCAATGTTAGCAATTTTGTTACAGGAATGTTTAACTCTGTACAAACAATTTATACCAACGAAAGTATTGGTGTTGAAATATCTGAAATTTACACATGGACAAGCCCTGACCCATACACCAACTCAACCTCATCTGGTGACATCCTTACCGATTTTCAAAACTACCGTACCTCTTTCAATGGCGATTTAGCTCATCTGTTATCTACAAGAAATATAGGCGCAGGAGGTGTTGCTTATGTTGATGCACTATGTTTCCCAACCTATGCATATGGTTATAGCAATATTGATAATAGTTACCTTGTCTATCCAACTTATTCTTGGACAATTGAAGTGGTTACCCACGAATTAGGCCACAATTTTGGTTCAGAGCATACACACTGGTGTGGATGGGTTGGTGGCCCTATCGATGATTGTTACCCAGTTGACGGTGGCCCTTGTTCCCCAGGCCCTACCCCTACCAATGGAGGTACAATTATGAGTTACTGCCACCTAAGTAATGTTGGAATACTTTTAACTAATGGCTTTGGTACACAACCCGGCAATAAAATCAGAAGCAAATACAATTCGGCAAGTTGCTTAACAGCATGCGCTGCAACAGACCCTGTTTGCTCCAATGCCACCACTATAAATGGTTGTGATTCTGTAAACTTACAAACATTCAATGGCGGTGGAACCGGTAGCTGGAATAATAACAGCGCAAGCGCTTGTGGTAATACAGCACCAGGCTCCGAAAAAGTATACAGTTTTGTTGCACCATCCACAGGAACATACAGTATCAAAGTAACTGCTGCAAGTGGTAATATGCATTATGCCTGGAAAACCGACCCTTGTGGCCCTACAGGCTGGACATGTATTGGAAATATCAGCGCAATTGGTCAATACGGAACCATGTCTTGGACCGCTGGCACTACCTATTACATCATGCTCGATGACGAAAATACAACAGCAGGCGCTCACAGCTTTTACATTAAATGCCCTGTAAATACGGGAGGTGGAACAAATCCTTGCGCAAACATTGTTTCAATTAGTGCTTGTGGCTCCCCTAATACCCAAAACTTTGTTGGCGACACTGTTGGTAGCTGGAATGCTTCTACTGCAACTACCTGCGGATACGCTGCACCAGGTAAAGAAACAATATACAGCTTTGTTGCTCCTACTACAGGAACATATAATATAACCATTACCTCGGCTAGCGGATATGTTGATTATTTCTGGAAAACCAGTGCTTGCGATTCTACAGGCTGGACATGTATTATCGATACCAACGTTACAGGAACATTTGGCAATTTATCATGGACAGCAGGAACAACCTATTATATTTTATTAGATGATGAAGCTTATGGTAGTACTGGTAGCAACCATTCGTTTTACATAAACTGCCCTGTAGATCCTAATCCTTGTGCAAACATTACACCACTTTCATGCGGTTCGTCAAACGCACAAACATTTAGTGGTGGAATCACTGGAAACTGGAACTCCACAGCAGCATCAGTTTGTGGATACTCAGCAGCCGGCCCTGAAAAAATATACAGTTTTGTTGCACCATCTACGGGTAATTACAACATTGAAATTACATCAGCCAGTGGTTATGTTGAATATTTCTGGAAAACGAGTGCCTGCGATTCTACTGGTTGGATATGTATAGTAGATACAAATATAACAGGCACATTTGGCAACTTATCCTGGACAGCAGGTACTACCTATTACATTTTGCTTGACGATGAGGCTGTTGGAGGAATGGCAAGCACCCATACTTTTTATATTGATTGTCCGCAAGATAGCACCAACACATCTGGGCCATGTGCCAACATAACCACTATCAACAACTGTGGTACAGCAAGTACACAAACCTTTGTTGGCGATACGATAGGCAGCTGGCATACAAACATTGCATCAGCTTGCGGAACAATGCCAATGGGTAAAGAAAGTATCTATAGCTACACTCCTACCGCTTCAGGAAACTATAGCATAACAATCACTTCGGCATCTGGTCCTGTTAGCTATTTCTGGAAGACTGGCTCTTGTGATTCTCTTGGCTGGAACTGTATTGTAGACACCAATGCTGCTGGACAATACGGTACACTAAACTTTACTGCAGGTACAACTTATTACATACTTCTTGATGATAACACTGCAGGAATAAACCCTAGCACCCATTCATTTTATATCACTTGTGCTGATACAAGTAGTTCTAATGACCCTTGCTCAAACCCTACAACTATAACTAATTGTGGCCCTAACAATACGCAAACCTATACAGGTGGAGGGAACGGTGCTTGGCACTCAACGTCCAACAATGCATGCTCACAAATAAGTATCGGTACCGAAAAAGTATACAGCTTTACACCCACTACAACTGGAGTTTACAACATTAATGTTACTGCGGCCAATGGCTATGTTACATATTTATGGAAAACAGCTAGTTGCTCAAGCACTGGCTGGAGCTGTATTGGTAACATTAACGCATCAGGATTGTATGGTATACTATCAATGACTGCTGGTACCACCTATTACATTATGCTTGACGACCATGATAGTACACTTGGCACACATACCTTCTATATCGAATGTATAGGCTCTAACCCTTGCGCAAATACCACAGCAATAAGCGGTTGCGGAAACTCAAACACGCAAACCTATACTGGCGGTGGAACAGGTTCTTGGTACACCAATAATAATAATCCTTGTGGATTCGCATCTGCTGGTACAGAAACAGTATATACCTTTGCGCCAGCAAGTAGTGGCACCTACAGCATTGAGGTTACGGCTGCTAGTGGAAAAGTGGCATACATGTGGAAAGCTGCATCTTGTGGGCCTGCAGGTTGGACTTGCATAACCGATGTTATTGCACCTGGAACATATGGTAACATGACATGGAATGTAGGAACAACCTATTATTTACTTTTAGATGACGAAAATAGCACAACGGGTACACACAGTTTCTACATCAATTGTGCGAACAATCCTTCAGGTATTGACGAATACAACCCTTATAAAATTGCAATTTTCCCTAACCCATCTAATGGTAATTTTACAATTGAAATTGACGGCTTAGCCCAAGAAAAACTAGAAATGAATATAGTAAACATGCTTGGTCAAACTGTTTATTCATACAAAAATGAAAATGTTACTGGAAAATTCAACAAAGAAGTAGTCTTAACGAATGTTTCAAAAGGATTTTACACAATAAACCTACAACGTGGCAACAAAACCTATCACAAAAAGATAATTGTTGAATAATTGCTCCATTTTTTGATAAAAAAGCCCTTAAAAAAATTTTTTTTTAGGGCTTTTTTATATTTACACATAATAATCCAGCACTTAATTTTATTGAGTTCTATCAAAATCAACCTCTTTTTTTTATTTTTATTAACATTTTTTTTATCAGCCCTATTGTTTATAATAAATAATTCATATCTTTGCCCTCCCGAAAAATGCGGGGTTTGTTTATTTGTATATAAAAATTGATAAAAATTTAATACCGAAAAAATGCCTACTATATCACAATTAGTTCGTAAAGGAAGAGAGAAAGCGGCTAACAAAAGTAAGTCTGCAGCGTTAGATTCATGTCCTCAAAAACGTGGAGTTTGTATACGTGTTTACACTACAACTCCTAAAAAACCAAACTCTGCAATGAGAAAAGTTGCAAGGGTACGTTTAACCAATAAAAAAGAGGTGAATGCCTATATCCCTGGAGAAGGGCACAACTTGCAAGAACACTCTATTGTTTTAATCCGCGGTGGAAGGGTAAAAGATTTACCAGGTGTACGTTATCACATCGTTCGTGGTGCATTAGATACCTCTGGAGTTAATGGTCGTAACCAAAGACGTTCTAAATACGGAACTAAAAAGCCAAAACCAGGAGCAAAAGGAGCAGCACCTGCAGCACCAGGTAAAAAGAAATAGTAGCTTTTATATACAAGCAAACAAAAAACAAATATAACAATTCGTAATTCGTATTCATAATGAGAAAAAGTAAAGCAAAAAAGAGAATTCTTTTACCAGATCCGAAATTTAACGATATTCTTGTTACTCGTTTCGTAAACAACTTGATGTATGATGGTAAAAAAAGTACTTCATACGATGTTTTTTATGACGCAATTGAAGTTGTTCAAAAAAGAACAGAACAAGACGGTCTTGAAGTATTCAAAAAAGCATTAAGCAATGTTACTCCATCCGTTGAAGTGCGTAGTAGAAGAGTTGGTGGTGCTACTTTCCAAATCCCAAGTGAAATTCGTCCAGAAAGAAAAACCTCTATGGCTATCAAATGGATGATTTTATATGCACGCAAAAGAAATGAAAAATCAATGAGTGCTAAACTTGCTGGTGAAATCATTGCAGCTTCTAAAGAAGAAGGTGCAGCTTTCAAAAAGAAAGAAGATGTACATAAAATGGCTGATGCAAACAAAGCATTCTCTCACTTCAGATTCTAAATAATAAAAGTACAAAGTATCAAGTAACGAGACAAAAAAATCTTGATACTTAATACTTGATACTAAATACTAAAAAATAAAATGGCAGATTTAAGATATACAAGAAATATTGGTATTGCAGCTCACATTGATGCTGGTAAAACCACAACTACAGAACGTATTCTTTACTATACTGGTGTTAACCACAAAATTGGTGAGGTACACGATGGGGCAGCAACAATGGACTGGATGGTTCAAGAGCAAGAGCGTGGTATCACTATCACTTCTGCGGCAACTACGTGTTTTTGGAATTACCGTGGTAATAAATATAAAATAAACATTATCGATACTCCAGGTCACGTTGATTTTACGGTTGAAGTTAATCGTTCATTACGCGTTTTGGATGGTCTTGTATTCTTATTCTCAGCTGTTGATGGTGTAGAACCACAATCAGAAACAAACTGGCGATTAGCAAATAATTATAACGTAACCCGTATCGGTTTCGTAAATAAAATGGACCGCTCTGGTGCCGATTTCTTAAAAGTCGTTGGCCAAGTAAAAGAAGTTTTAGGTGGTAACCCGCTTCCTTTACAAATTCCAATTGGTGCTGAAGAAACATTCAAAGGAGTTGTTGATTTGATTAACTTCCGTGGAATTGTTTGGAACGAAGCAGATCAAGGAATGACCTTCACAGAAGTACCTATTCCTGCAGAATTAATGGAAGAAGCACAACTATGGAGAGGTAAATTATTGGAAGCAATCGCTGAGTTTGATGATAAATTAATGGAGAAATTCTTTGAAGATCCAGAATCACTTACCGAGCGCGAAATACTTGACGCACTTCGTCAAGCTTGTATTCACAACAAAGTTGTACCGATGGTTTGTGGCTCATCTTTCAAAAATAAAGGTGTACAAACTATGTTGGATTTAGTAATGGAGTTGATGCCAAGTCCATTAGATAAAGAAAACATCAAAGGAACTCACCCAGAAACTGGCGAAGAAATTACTCGTAAACCTGATGCAAAAGAACCATTCACAGCATTAGCATTTAAAATTGCTACAGATCCATTTGTTGGTCGTTTGTGCTTCTTCCGTGCTTATGCTGGTCTTTTAGATGCTGGTTCTTATGTACTAAATACTCGTTGTGGAAGTAAAGAGCGTATTTATCGTATCTTCCAAATGCATGCAAATAAACAACATGAAATCGACTTTATCGAAGCAGGTGATATTGGTGCAGCTGTTGGATTTAAAGATATTAAAACAGGCGATACATTGTGTGCTGAAAACAGCCCAATCGTTCTTGAATCAATGAATTTCCCTGAACCAGTTATCGGTGTTGCTATCGAACCTAAAACTCAAGGTGACTTAGACCGTTTAGGTAACGCTTTAGCTAAATTAGCTGAAGAAGATCCAACTTTCCGTGTAAAAACTGACCAAGATAGTGGACAAACCATTATCAGTGGTATGGGCGAGCTACACTTAGAAATTATCCTTGACCGTTTAAAACGTGAGTTTAAAGTTGAGTGTAACCAAGGGCCTCCACAAGTGTCTTACAAAGAAACTATCAACGCAGAAGTACAACACCGCGAAGTATACAAAAAACAATCTGGTGGTCGTGGTAAATTTGCTGATATTCAAGTTGTTATATCTCCAATTGATGCTGATTTTGATGCTACTACAAAAGCGGGTGGCTTACAATTCATCAACGAAATTTCTGGCGGTAACATTCCTCGCGAATTTATACCAGCAGTTGAAAAAGGTTTCAAATCTGCAATGGCAAATGGTGTATTAGCTGGATACCCAGTAGATACATTAAAAGTTCGTCTAATTGATGGTTCTTACCACAATGTCGATTCAGATGCTTTATCATTTGAAATTTGTGCTCGTGCAGCATTCCGTGAAGCTTTACCTAAAGCAAAACCAGTTTTATTAGAGCCTATCATGAAAGTTGAAGTACTTACACCAGAACAAAACATGGGTGATGTTGTAGGTGACTTAAACAAACGTAGAGGTATGATTGAAGGTATGGATACTAGAGCTGGTTCACAAGTAATCAAGGCTAAAGTACCATTGTCTGAAATGTTTGGATACGTAACAACCTTACGTACAATCACTTCTGGACGCGCTACTTCAACAATGGAGTTCTCACACTATGCAGAAGCTCCACGCAATACAGCTGACGAAGTAATTGCAAAAGCAAAAGGAAAAGCAGAAAAAGTATAATTTTTAATCGTTCTTTATATAAAACTATGAGCCAAAAAATCAGAATCAAATTGAAATCTTATGATTTCAACTTAGTTGACAAGTCAGCAGAGAAAATTGTAAAAACAGTAAAAATGACAGGCGCTGTTGTTAGCGGACCAATTCCTCTTCCAACTCACAAGAAAATTTATACCGTTTTGCGCTCTCCACACGTTAACAAAAAAGCACGTGAGCAATTTCAATTGTGTTCTTACAAAAGATTATTAGATATCTACAATTCAACATCTAAAACTGTTGACGCACTTATGAAATTAGAATTACCAAGTGGAGTAGAAGTTGAAATCAAAGCATCTTAATAATCAAGCAGTTAAATAGATTAATTAAAGTAAAAATCAATCAATATAATTAAAAAATGTCTGGAATAATAGGTAAAAAAATTGGAATGACTAGTGTCTTCAGTGCCAATGGTAAATACATACCATGCACAGTTATTGAGGCCGGTCCTTGCGTTATTACGCAAGTAAAAACCTTGGAGAAAGACGGATACGCTTCAGTACAATTGGCTTTTGATGAGAAAAAGGAAAAACACACTTCTTCCGCAATGAAAGGTCATTTTGCTAAAGCTAAAACCACTCCTAAACGTAAAATTGTTGAATTCAAAGAGTTTGAAGGAGAAAAAACTTTAGGAGAAGCAGTTACTGTAGAATTATTTGCAGAAGGTGATTTCGTAGACATCGCTGGAACGTCTAAAGGTAAAGGTTTTCAAGGTGTTGTAAAACGTCATGGATTTAGCGGGGTAGGTCACGCGAACAAATCTCACGGTCAGCACGATAGAGAAAGAGCTCCAGGATCATTAGGAGCATCTTCATGGCCTTCACGCGTATTACCAGGTATGAGAATGGCTGGTAGAATGGGGGGAAACCGTGTTAAAATCCAAAACCTAGAAATCGTTAAGGTGATTCCTGAAAAAAATCTTTTAGTTATAAAAGGTTCTGTTGCAGGAGCAAAAGGTGCATACGTTACAATCGAAAAATAATTTATGATTTTAATGCTCGATTTAAATCTAAAATTTAACTCAGGCTACTTAAAAATCTAAAAATCAATAACTTAAAAATGGAATTATCAATAGTAAATATAAGTGGTAAGGCTACTTCAAAGAAAGTTAACCTAAACGATACCATATTTGGAATCGAACCAAACGACCACGCTATTTATCTAGATGTAAAACAGCATTTAGCAAATAAGCGTCAAGGTACTCATAAATCAAAAGAAAGAAATGAAGTATCTGGTTCTACTAAAAAATTGAAAAAACAAAAAGGTACAGGCGGTGCTCGAGCTGGAAGTGATAAATCACCTACACGTATTGGTGGAGGTAGAGTTTTTGGTCCACGTCCAAGAGATTACTCGTTCAAATTGAATAAAAAATTAAAACGCTTGGCTCGTGTTTCTGCACTTACGTATAAAGCTAAAGAAAACAGCATTACCGTTTTAGAAGATTTCAGTTTTGAAACCCCTAAAACAAAAAAATATGCTGATTTGATTAATAATTTAACACTTTCTAATAAAAAAACATTGTTAGTGTTGGGAGAATCAAATAAAAATGTATATTTGTCATCCCGAAATTTGAGCAACTCCAAAGTTGTTACAGCTTCGGAATTAAACACTTATGATATTTTAAATGCAAATAATATTTTATTTGTAGAAAGCTCGATAAAAGAAATTGAAACTTTATTGGGATAATTTAATTGTAAAAAGTAAAAAAAAGCACAATGAGCATCATTATAAAACCAGTAATTACTGAAAAAATGACAGCACAAAGCGATAAATTAGGTCGCTACGGTTTTGTTGTAGCAAAAACTGCAAACAAAGTTGAAATAAAAAATGCTGTTGAAAAAATGTATAGTGTTACTGTTAACGCTGTAAATACACAAAACTATTTGGGTAAAGTAAAAACTCGTAATACAACTCAAGGTTTGGCTATTGGCAGAGTAAACAAGCACAAGAAAGCAATTGTAACACTAAAGTCTGGTGATACAATCGATTTCTACGCAGGCATATAATAGAAAGATTTTATTAGTAAAATATACTCCGAGCAGTCGGAGTGATAACAAAAAATACTGAAATGGCATTAAAAAAATTAAGACCCCTAACCCCGGGGCAACGCTTCAAATTAGTAAGCGACAACGCTGATATTACTACAGGTACACCTGAAAAAAGTTTATTAGTACCAGTAAAAAAATCTGGTGGTCGTGATAACACAGGTAAAATGACTATGCGCTACATTGGTGGTGGTCATAAACAACAATACCGTATTATCGACTTCAAAAGAGATAAATCAGGAATTCCCGCAACAGTTAAAACAATTGAGTACGATCCAAACCGCAGTGCACGTATTGCATTAGTGGTTTATGCTGACGGTGAAAAACGTTATATCATAGCACCTGCTGGTTTACAAGTTGGTCAAAAATTATTATCTGGTAAAGACGCTACTCCAGAAGTAGGAAATGCACTTTACTTAGCAGATATTCCTCTTGGAACAACAATCCACAATATTGAATTACGTCCTGGTCAAGGAGCTATTATGGTTCGTAGCGCTGGTGCTTCTGCACAATTAAGTGCTAGAGATGGCAAATACGCAATCGTTAAAATGCCTTCTGGCGAAACTCGTATGATTCTTACTACCTGTATGGCTACCATAGGATCAGTATCTAACGCTGACTATAACTTAGAAATAAGTGGAAAAGCTGGTCGTACACGCTGGCAAGGTCGCAGACCAAGAACACGTGCGGTAGCAATGAATCCTGTTGATCATCCAATGGGTGGTGGTGAAGGAAGAGCATCTGGAGGACACCCACGTTCACGCAAAGGATTACCTTCTAAAGGATTCAAAACTCGTTATCCTAAAAAAGCTTCCAATAAATACATTATCGAAAGCAGAAAAAAATAATTAAATATTAATATGGTTTAATGGTTCTTCTTTGAAGAATTTCACAACTAAAAAAACAACAAAAATGGCACGTTCGTTAAAAAAAGGTCCTTTTATCGACTGGAAATTAGAGAAAAAATTACTCGATTTACAGGCTTCTGGTAAAAAAACAGTAATCAAAACTTGGTCACGCAGATCTATGATTTCTCCAGATTTCGTAGGATTGACAGTAGCAGTTCACAATGGAAATAAATTTATACCTGTTTATGTTACAGAAAACATGGTAGGTCATAAATTTGGTGAATTTGCACCAACAAGAACGTTCAGAGGACACTCTGGAAACAGAGATAAAGCTAATAAATAATAAATTTTAGAGTTATAGAATTTTTGAGTTTTAGAATTGAATCAAAAATTCTGAAATTCAAAAAATCAAAAAAATTAAAAAAATGGGTGTTAGAAAACAAAACGCAGCAGATGCTCGCAAAGAGGCAAATAAAAGCAGATATTTTGCTGTATTAAAAAATTGCCCTACATCTCCTCGTAAAATGAGATTACTGGCAGACCTAATCAGAGGCAAAGAAGTGTTTGCTGCATTGAATATATTAAAATTCAATCCAAAAGAAGCTTCTGGAAGATTAGAAAAACTATTAGCTTCAGCAATCTCAAATTTTGAGGCAAAAACAGGTAAACGTCCTGAAGACAGCAATCTTATTGTAAAAGAGATTTTCGTTGATAGCGCACTTCAAATGAAACGCTTAAGAACTGCCCCTCAAGGTCGTGCAAACAGAGTAAGAAAACGCTCTAACCACGTTACAATTGTGGTTGATAGTAAAAAAGAAACAGTTAAACAAGAAGAAACAAAATAAGAACTGAGTCAGGAGACTTGAGTTAGGAGCAGTAATAAAACTCCAAACTCTGGACACTCCCAACTCCCAACTAATATAAAATGGGACAAAAAGCAAATCCAATAGGCCTACGTTTAGGTATAATTAAAGGATGGGATTCTAACTGGTATGGTGGAAAAAATTTTTCTGACAAATTAGTTGAAGACAACAAAATCAGAAACTATTTGAAAGCACGTTTGGCTAAAGCCAGCATTTCAAAAATTGTTATTGAAAGAACTGTAAAAATAATTACAGTAACGATCAACACATCTCGCCCAGGTATTATTATTGGTAAAGGTGGTCAAGAAGTTGACAAAATCAAAGAAGAGTTAAAAAAGATTACTAAAAAAGATATTCAAATCAATATCTTTGAAATAAAACGCCCAGAGTTAGATGCTCGTTTAGTAGCTGATAGCATTGCGCGCCAAATTGAAGGGCGTATATCTTTCCGTAGGGCTGTGAAAATGGCAGTTGCATCTACTATGAGAATGGGAGCAGAAGGAATCAAAGTTAAATGTTCTGGACGTCTAGCAGGAGCAGAGATGGCACGTGTAGAAGGTTATAAAGAAGGGCGTACACCATTACACACATTACGTGCAGATATCGATTATGCACTAGGTGAAGCACATACCACTTATGGTCGCATAGGTGTAAAAGTTTGGATTTGTAAAGGCGAAGTTTATGGGAAACGTGATTTGTCTCCAAACGTTGGAGCAACAGCACCAGGAGGATCTAAGGATGCTAAAAAAGGCGGTGCTCCATCAGGTAATCCAAAATTTGAAAAACGTGCAGGTGGTGCTCCAAGAAAAGGTGGTAGCGATAACAGAAGAAAAGATTCAAAATAATTTAAGCCGAATAAGCATAAACAATTAGACTAATTTTTTAATATTTTAATACAATGTTACAACCTAAAAGAACTAAATACAGAAAAATGCACAAAATGAAAATGAAAGGCAACGCAAAGCGTGGCGATCAGCTTTCATTTGGTTCATTCGGTCTTAAAGCTACTGAAGGATGCTGGGTAACAGCTCGTCAGTTAGAAGCTGCAAGGGTTGCTGTAACTCGTTTTATGAAACGTGAAGGTCAAATTTGGATTCGTGTTTTCCCTGATAAACCAATTACTTCTAAACCAGCCGAAGTTCGTATGGGTAAAGGTAAAGGTGCTCCTGAATATTGGGTGGCTGTTGTTAAACCAGGTCGCGTTATCTTCGAAGCAGAAGGTGTTCCTGTTGAAGTAGCTAAAGAAGCATTGAGATTAGCTGCTCAAAAATTACCTGTATCAACAAAATTTGTGGTAAGAAGAGATTACGCAGCAGAAGCTGTTACCGCTTAATAAACTAAATAAATTAGAGAAATAAAGATTTGGATGTTTAAATTCACCAACTCAATAAATCTCAAAATCAATAATTAAGATGAATCAAGCAGATATTAAACAACTTTCTACTAGCGATCTTCGCGAAAGAATCAAAGAAGAAAAAAGCAATTTAGCTAAATTAAAGCTGAATCATGCTGTGTCTCCTATCGAAAATCCACTAAAAATTACTTTTAGTAGAAAAACTGTAGCTAGACTAAAAACCGAACTACGTAGTAGAGAAATAGCAGAAGCAAAAAAATAGACGCAAGATACAAGGTTGTAAATGTATCAATCTTGGCTCTTAAATCTTAAATCTAAATGTAAAAATGGAATCAAGAAATTTAAGAAAAGAAAAAATTGGCTTAGTAACCAGCAATAAAATGGATAAGTCAATTGTAGTATCTGTTGAACGTAAGGTAAAACACCCTAAATACGGGAAGTTCCTTAACAAAACTACAAAGTTTGTTGCACACGATGAAACAAACTCTTGTAGCATAGGAGATACTGTAAAAATCATGGAAACTCGTCCTATCAGCAAAAATAAATGCTGGAGATTAGTTGAAATTCTAGAAAAAGTAAAATAGTTAAAGAATAAATTGTATATTTGCATCCCTAAAATAAATTTGAGACGCAAAATACAAGTTGAAATACATCATATAAAATGGTACAACAGGAATCCAGATTAGCAGTTGCAGACAATAGCGGTGCAAAAGAAGTATTGGTTATACGCGTACTTGGCGGAACCAAAAAAAGGTATGCATCAATTGGCGACAAAGTAGTTGTTACAGTTAAACATGCGCTACCTTCAGGAAATATAAAAAAAGGAGCTGTATCTAAAGCTGTAGTTGTAAGAACAAAAAAAGAAATACAACGTGCAGATGGCTCGTACATTCGTTTTGACGATAACGCGGTAGTGTTACTAAACGCTGCTGATGAATTAAGAGGAACTCGTATTTTCGGACCTGTAGCCCGTGAGTTAAGAGATAAACAATACATGAAAATCATATCTCTTGCACCAGAGGTGTTGTAAACAAATAAATTTTAGAATTTCAGATTTTGAGGATTGTAGAATAAACAGTTAAAAAATCAAAAATTCTACAAATCAAAAAAATAAAAATAAAAAAATGAGTACCAAACTACACATAAAAAAAGGCGATTCGGTAAAAGTTATTGCTGGTGATTCTAAAAACCAAGAAGGTAAAGTTTTATCTGTAGATAAAACAAATAACCGTGCTATTGTTGAAGGTGTTAATACAGTATCTAAACACACTAAACCTAGCACAAAAAACCCTCAAGGTGGTATTGTTAAACAAGAAGCATCTGTTCATGTTTCTAACCTTATGCTAATTGAACCAAAAACAGGTAAAGTTACCCGTGCTGGTCGTAAATTAGATACAAAAACTAATAAATTAGTTCGTTACTCTAAAAAAACAGGAGAATTAATAAAATAATTTTAGATTTTTTGAATTCTTGAATCGTAGAATTAAAAAACATTCAAAAAACAAATCAATCTAAAAATCAACAATTACAAAAATGGCTTACTCACCAAGATTAAAAGACAAGTATAAAGCAGAAGTAATACCTGCATTGCAAAAGAAATTTGGCTACTCAAGCTCTATGCAAGTACCGAAAATTACTAAAATTTGCCTTAACCAAGGAATTGGTGATGCAGTATCTGATAAAAAACTTATAGAAGGTGCTATCAAAGAAATGACAACTATTAGTGGTCAAAAAGCTGTAGCTACGGTTTCTAAAAAGGATATATCTAACTTTAAACTTCGTAAAGGTGTTCCTATTGGAGTTAGAGTAACTTTACGTGGCGATACAATGTACGAATTCTTGGATCGTTTAATTGCCGTAGCTTTACCTCGTATCCGTGATTTCAGAGGAATCAATGATAAAGGTTTTGACGGACACGGTAACTATACACTAGGTGTTACAGAACAAATTATTTTCCCAGAAATTGATATTGATAAAGTAAACAAAATAATGGGAATGGATATCACTTTTGTTACTACGGCTCCAAACAATGAAGAAGCTTTAGCATTACTAACAGAGTTTGGATTACCATTCAAAAATCAAAAGAAATAATAATTCAGAAGAAAATAGGATTTAGGAAATTAAAAATCAAATCCTAAATCTTTAAATCTAAAATAAAAAGAGTAAAATGGCAAAAGAATCAATGAAAGCAAGAGAAGTAAAGCGTAAAAAGCTTGCTGATCTTTATGCTGAAAGAAGAGCCGCACTTAAAGCAGCTGGTGATCATGTTGGTCTTCAAAAGCTTCCAAGAGCTTCTTCACCTGTACGTCAACGTAACCGTTGTAAACTAACAGGACGTCCTAGAGGATATATGCGTCAGTTTGGTATTTCACGTAATACATTCCGTGAAATGGCACTTGATGGCACAATTCCAGGAATCACAAAATCGAGCTGGTAAAGCCCCTTCCCTATTTCAGGGAAACAAAGTTGAGTATTAATGTATAATTATCCTGCGTGCGGGATAAGATATAAAAACAAATAAAATGACAGATACAATTGCAGATTACCTAACCAGGGTAAGAAACGCTATTAAAGCGAACCACAGAATCGTAGAAATCCCTTCTTCTAATCTAAAAAAAGAAATTACAAAAATTCTTTTCGAAAAAGGTTACATCTTAAATTACAAATTCGAGAATACCACTGCTCAAGGCACTATCAAAATTGCTTTGAAATACCACCCGGTAAACAAAGAATCAGCTATCAAAAACTTAACGAGAATCAGTAGCCCTGGTTTGAGAAAATATGCTGGAGTTCAAAACGTTCCTCGCGTATTAAACGGTTTAGGTATTGCCATCCTATCTACTTCAAAAGGTATCATGACTGATAAAGAAGCTAGAGTTCAAAAAGTAGGTGGTGAAGTATTATGTTATGTATATTAATCTTTTAGGGAGGAATCAATAATGTCAAGAATAGGTAAACTACCAATCGCACTTCCAAAAGGTGTAGATGTAAGTGTTTCAGATAAAAATGTTGTAACCGTTAAAGGTGCCAAAGGTACTTTAACTCAAAAGGTTGATACTGCTATCACTGTAAAATCAGAAGATGGCACTATCCTTATTCAACGCGCTACAGACCAAAAACGCCACAAAGCATTACACGGATTATACCGTGCGTTAATTGCTTCTATGGTTAAAGGTGTTAGTGAAGGTTATAAAACAGAACAAGAGTTAGTTGGTGTTGGTTACCGTGCAGCTAACAAAGGTCAGTTATTAGAGCTAACGCTAGGTTTTTCTCACAACGTAACTTTTGAATTACCAAAAGAAGTTACAGTTAGCACAACTAACGAAAAAGGTAAAAACCCGACAGTTATTCTAGAATGTGCCGACAAACAATTGCTTGGCTCCGTAGCAGCAAAAATACGCTCGCTACGTAAACCTGAACCATATAAAGGAAAAGGTATCAAGTTTGCTAACGAAACACTAAGAAGAAAAGCTGGAAAATCAGCTGGTAAATAATAAGAACTAAGATTTAGTAGTTGGTAGTTCGCAGAGTTTCTACGAACTACTGACTACAAACTAGAAACTATAAAATAAAATGGCAGTAAAAAAAGAATTCAGAAGAAACAGAATCAAACAACGTATTCGTAAAGTAGTTGTTGGTGATGCTGGTAGTCCAAGATTGTCTGTTTTCAGAAGCAATAAAGGAATCTACGTTCAATTGATTGACGATAATTCAGGTAAAACACTGGTAGCAGTATCTTCTGCGGATAAAGGTATTGCTGAAGCAAAAGTATCAAAAATAGAACAAGCAAAACTTGTTGGAAAAGCTATCGCTGCTAAAGCAACACAAGCAGGCATATCTTCTGTTCGTTTCGACAGAAATGGTTACTTATACCATGGTCGTATTAAATCATTAGCAGAAGCCGCTCGTGAAGCAGGACTTAAATTTTAATAATTAAAAATTCAAAAACAGATTGAAGAAAAGGATGTTAATCCTGATTTCTAAATCCTGAATCTAAAAATAGATAAAATGTCAAACAACAACATTAAAAGAGTAAAATCAAGCGACATCGAACTAAAAGATAAGCTAGTTAGCATTCAACGTGTAACTAAAGTTACAAAAGGTGGTAGAAACTTTACATTTTCAGCTATCGTAGTAGTTGGAAACGAAAAAGGCATTGTTGGTTATGGATTAGGAAAAGCAAAAGAGGTTACTGATGCGATTACTAAAGGTATTGACGATGCTAAAAAGAACTTAATTAAAGTTGCTATTGTTAAAGGCACTGTAGCTCACGAGCAATATGGTAAATTTGGTGGAGCATTGGTTTTCCTTAAGCCTGCGGCTCACGGTACTGGTGTAATTGCAGGTGGTGCTATGCGTGCTGTACTAGAAAGTGTTGGCGTTACTGACGTATTAGCTAAATCTAAAGGTTCTTCAAACCCACATAACGTGGTAAAAGCAACTATGGATGCACTAATGAAAATGCGTGATGCAGCTACTGTTGCTCAACATCGCGGTATTTCAATGGAAAAAGTATTTAACGGATAAAATTATAGTTCGTAGTACGTAGTTGGGAGTTAATAAAATAATACTCCAAACTCCGAACTCCAAACTCCTAACAGAGAAAAACAATGGCTACATTAAAAATAAAACAAACCAAAAGTGGTATCAATCGTACAGAGCGTCAAAAAAGAACGCTTCGTGCTTTGGGATTAACTAAAATGAATCAAGTTGTTGAACAAGAGGCTACACCTCAAATCAATGGTATGATTGCAAAAGTTGCTCACTTAGTTACCGTAATAAAATAAAAATACAGACGTTAGTGATGAAGGACTTTTCATATAATTGTCCAAAATTCAAATACGGCAATATCTAAAAATTAATACAAAATGGATTTAAGTAAATTAACACCAGCAGCGGGTTCTGTAAAAAACGCAAAAAAACGTATCGGAAGAGGTCAAGGATCTGGTAAAGGCGGAACTTCAACAAAAGGTCATAAAGGAGCTCAATCTCGTTCAGGGTATTCTGCAAAAAGAGGTTTTGAAGGTGGTCAAATGCCGCTACAAAGACGCGTTCCTAAGTTTGGATTTAAAAATATCAACCGTGTTGAATTCCGTGGAATCAATTTAGATGTTATTCAATCTCTTGTTGAAAATAATAAAGTAAACAAAATTGATATCGACTTCCTAATTTCAAAAGGATTAGCACACAAAAACGACAAAGTTAAAATTTTAGGTCGTGGTGAGTTAAAATCAAAAGTTGAAGTTAGCGTACATGCATTTTCTGCTACTGCAAAATCAGCTATTGAAGCTCAAGGCGGAAGTGCGGTTGCAATTTAATACCTACCCTACTTATCGATGAGTCTTTAAATTTAATTTAAAGACTCATATTAGAATATATTTATGAAAAAACTTATAGATACTTTTAAAAATATTTGGAAAATCGAAGACTTAAAAGTGCGTTTACAATACACACTTTTATTTATTTTGGTTTACCGCCTAGGCTCCTATATTGTATTACCAGGCGTAAATTCTGATGTTCTTTCAGAAGCTAGTAAAAGTAATGACGGAGGAATTGTAGGTTTAATAAATATTTTTGCAGGTGGTGCTTTCTCAAGAGCATCCATTTTTGGTTTAGGTATAATGCCTTACATCTCAGCTTCAATTGTAATTCAGTTACTTGGTATGGCCGTTCCATATTTTTCTAAGTTACAAAAATCTGGCGAAAGTGGCACAAAAAAATTAAACCAACTTACACGTACGTTAACTATTTTAATAACCATGCTACAAGCTCCTGGTTACATTGCTACACAAATAGCAAATAAACAAGGTGTAGTTAGTGACCCTAGTACTTTTTGGTATATTCAATCCGTACTGATATTAGTTACAGGTACTATGTTTGTAATGTGGTTAGGTGAAAAAATTACAGACAAAGGTTTAAGTAATGGTATCTCTCTGATTATTCTTGCAGGTATTATTGCGCGCTTGCCTTTTGCTTTCGTTTCAGAGTTTGGCTCTCGTTTAAGTGGCGAAGGTGGGGGATTAATTATGCTTTTGATAGAATTAGTTTTATTGTTTGTTGTTATAATGGGAAGTTTAATGCTTGTTCAAGGTACTCGCAAAATTCCTGTACAATATGCTAAAAAAATTGTAGGAAATAAACAATTTGGCGGTGTTCGTCAGTATATTCCTCTAAAACTAAACGCAGCAGGTGTAATGCCTATTATATTTGCTCAAGCAATTATGTTTATTCCTCTTACAGTTGCAGGCTTTACACAATCAGAATCTGTATCTGGATTTGTTAGTACATTCTCTGACAACTACGGTTTTTGGTACAACTTTGTGTTTGCACTATTAATTATTGTATTTACGTACTTTTATACAGCAATTACAGTAAATCCAAACCAATTAGCAGAAGATATGAAACGTAATGGTGGGTTTGTTCCAGGCATTGTACCAGGTAAAAAAACAGCTGAATTTATCGATACAATAATGTCACGCATAACTCTTCCTGGTGCTATTTTCTTAGCTGTAATTGCTATCTTACCAGCATTTGCTGTAAAATTAAATATCAGTCAAGAATTTGCACAATTTTACGGTGGAACATCTTTACTTATTTTGGTAGGCGTTACATTAGATTTTCTTCAACAAATTGAAATTCGTTTACTAAGTCGTAATTATGAAGGATTTGATAAGGAAGGTCGTATTAAAGGGCGCTCTTCAATGAGTATGACTACAGTTAATCAAAATGACTAAACAATTTAAAGGATAAGTATAATCACTTATCCTTTTAGTGCTAAAATAAATAAAAACGTGTCGAAAGGATTATTTTACAAGACGAAAGAGGAGATTGAATTAATCCGTGAAAGTTCTTTACTTGTTGGAAAAACTTTAGCTGAAGTAGCAAAAGTAATAAAGCCAGGAGTTACTACGTTATTCCTTGATAAAATTGCAGAAGAATTTATTAGAGATAATAAAGCCGTTCCTGCATTTAAAGGCTATCATGGTTTTACAGGCACTTTATGTGTATCTGTTAATTCTCAGGTAGTTCATGGAATTCCAGGTAAGTACGAATTAAAAGATGGTGATATTGTTTCTGTTGATTGTGGAACGGTAAAAAATGGTTTTTTTGGTGATTCGGCTTACACTTTCCCTATAGGTGAAGTAAATGCTGAAACACTCAATCTACTAAAAGTTACCAAAGAATCGTTATACAAAGCTATTGAAGTTTCTATTGCTGGAAATAGATTAGGGGATATTGGAGCAGCTGTTCAACAACATGCCGAAAGTAATGGATATTCGATTGTTAGAGAACTTGTTGGCCATGGAATAGGTAGAGATTTGCATGAAGCGCCAGAAGTAGCAAACTATGGAAAACGTGGAAGTGGATTAAAATTACAAGAAGGCTTAGTAATAGCCATTGAACCGATGGTTAATATGGGTAAAAAGGCAATAATTCATGAAAAAGATGGCTGGACGATTAGAACTGCAGATAATTTACCATCTGCCCATTTTGAACACACTGTAGCAATAGGAAAAACAAAAGCAGATATTTTATCAAGCTTTGAAGAAATAGAAAAAGTATTAAATAAAAATAAAATTCCCGTAATTAGTTAAAAATTAGTAAATTTGCGAACTTTATTACATACGGGATTAATAAAGTAGAAAGAAAATATGGCGAAACAAGCGTCAATAGAGCAAGACGGAATTATTTTAGAAGCATTATCTAATGCTATGTTTCGTGTTGAATTAGAAAATGGGCACGTAATAATTGCTCATATTTCTGGTAAAATGCGCATGCATTACATAAAAATTTTAGCTGGCGACAAAGTAAAAATTGAAATGTCGCCTTATGATTTAACAAAAGGTAGAATTTCTTATAGATACAAATAAAAATAATAGCAATGAAAGTAAGAACATCAATTAAAAAGAGAAGTGTTGACTGCAAGATTGTACGCAGAGGCGGTGTTTTGTATGTTATCAACAAAAAAAATCCGAAGTTTAAACAAAGACAAGGTTAGTAATAATTTTAGAATCGTTGATTTATAGAATTTTAGAATTAAATATTCGAAAAATCAAAAATTCAAAAACTCAAAAAATAAAAAAATGGCAAGAATTGCGGGTATTGATTTACCAAACAACAAAAGAGGAGAAATTGGTTTAACGTACATTTACGGAATAGGTCGTAGTACAGCAAGAAAAGTATTAGCAGAAGCTGGTATTGATTTCAATTTGAAAGTTCAAGATTGGAACGATACTCAGTTAACAGCTATCCGTAACATACTTAATGATAAATATAAGTTAGAAGGAGCATTACGTTCTGAAGTTCAATTGAATATCAAACGTTTGATGGATATTGGTTCTTACAGAGGTATCCGTCATCGTGTAGGTTTACCGGTGCGTGGTCAAACAACAAAAAATAACGCTCGTACAAGAAAAGGTAAGCGTAAAACTGTTGCAAATAAGAAAAAAGTAACTAAATAAT
>JBASCV010000015.1:0-6944 GCA_049651825.1 Bacteroidia bacterium | reverse complement strand
TATTATTACTTTATACAGTTCCAAGATTCAGATAAATACTACAAAGGAGCTGTAACAATTTTAAGTAGTCAATAACGTATATACAAATTTAATTTACTCTAAATAAATAAAAAGCTCTGGTTGAATTTAACTCATCCAGAGCTTTTTATTTATTTAGAGACTTTAAAACGTTGTTTCTTGGAAAGTCATAATTTGTCAACTCAATAATTTACTCTCTCATATCAACTAATGTACAAATTGAACATTTTCTAAAATGTAGTTACGAATATTAAAAATTACACTAAAAATATACTTTATAGTTTAAAATATCCTAAATAAGTTGTATTTTTATAAGTTTTATTATGGTTAAATAATTAACGTATATATTATATATTTTTTGATTTTAAAAATATGTTTTTTTAAGTGAAGCATGGAAATTAGATGAGATTGTGTACGCTCATATTGTTTGTTTTAATATACTCTGTTCTATTTGATAGAGTAGGTGGGGGGCGTGTGTACGCACAGCAGTTGTCGTTTAGTAGTCAATACTACAGCAATCCTTTTGTATTAAATCCAGCATTAACAGGTAATACAACAACTATAAATGCTTTCATTACACACCGTTCGCAATGGGTTAGTGTTCCTGGCTCTCCACAAACAAGTTATATTACGGCAGATGGCCCTTTAGATCAGAAAAATTTAGGTTTAGGTATAAAAATATACACTTTTACTACTGATATATTGAGTCGTTTGGGTGCTTTTGCAACGTATTCGTATAAAATTAAATTAAATGAAACAAGCAATCTTAATTTAGGTTTAGGGATGGGTATGCTTGATAATAAAATTGACTACGCAAAAGCATTGGTAAATGATGTAAACGACCCTTTCTTATTACAACAACAACAGAGCAAAGCTGTATTTAGTGCCGATTTTGGTGTGTTGTATACAATGAAAGGAATTGAATTAGGCTTTGCGGTACCACAAGTATTAGCCAATAAAATTAAGTATGGAAATCTTACCGGTGCTGATAGTTATTATAATTTGTCGCGCCATTATCAAGGTACAATTAAATATAAAGTTGATTTAGTTAAAGCAAAAGGAATAACTGCTTATCCGTTAATTATGTTTAGAAGTGTTGGGGGCGCACCGCTTCAGTTTGATGTGAATGCTGTTGTTGATTGGAAAAAAACAGGATGGTTTGGAATTACTTATCATAGTAGTTATGCCCTAGCTGTTAGTGCAGGTTTGCGTTATAAAAATCTTAGTATTGGGTATGCCTATGATATTGGTATGAGTAAAATAAAAACATATACAGGAGGTTCTACAGAATTTCTGCTAGGTTATACATTCAATAAAAAAGATCCTTATGTTATTGATACAACACGTGGTGATATATGGGCAGAACAAATTCAATCTTCTGCAGCCTTAGTAAAGCCTGAAGATTATGACGATGCATATTGGAAAGCAATGAACAAAAATGTTGATCAGCAAAAAATTTTCAATACAATTGTTGAAGGAGTATTAAGTGGAAAGGTTCAAGCTTATGATTTAGTTACGGATTCCCCATTGACCGTAACTCAGGTTGAAGCATTTTTAAGTAAAGCAAAAGGTCCTAAAGCAAAAGGGGGCAAGAAGGTTACTGAAAAAGATCTTTCAAAAATTAGGATGAGTGAAAAATGGGTTTTTGATAAAGGCCGATTTACTTTGGTTAAACAAGTGTATCGAATAGATCTGTTAATTAAACGTCTAGATGAGGCCGGACAATATACAGGCGATGATCGCCCTCTTTTCTATGTGAAACTAAAGAGATAATTTTTTTAGTTGTTGCTTTAAATTTTCTTTTTCATGTACATTCCTTCATATTATTTACAATCAAATGAAAGCGAGTTAATTGATTTTATGAAGTCATTTAATTTCGCATCACTGATTAGCTCTACAAATGATAATATACGTGCTACTCATCTTCCTTTTGTAATAGAACAACGTGCGGAAAAATTATTTTTACTAAGTCATCTTGCTAAGGCAAATCAACAGTGGAATGATTTTTTTGAGAAAGAATTATTGGTAATTTTTCAAGGCCCTCATGGTTATGTTTCGCCATCACATTACGAAAAGCAACAGAATGTACCCACATGGAACTATATTGCAGTGCATGCTTACGGAAAAGCTGCAATAATTGATAACGAAACAGCTGTTATTAAATTAATGGAAAAAATGATTACTTCTTTTGAAAGTGGTTTTATGCAACAATGGAATACTTTGTCAACCGACTACAAAATGGCTATGCTTAAAGGTATTGTGGCATTTGAAATTGAAGTTACTAAATTAGAAGGAAAATTTAAACTAAGCCAAAATAAAACTAAAAAAGAGCAAGAGAATATTGCGATTCATTTTAGTAATAGTTCTAACCAAAATGAAAAAGAATTATCAAAGCAGATGCAAAAAAATATACAAAAAAAGGATTGATTTTAATCAATCCTTTTTTTGTATAGAATGCATGGTAAAAAAATTAATTTAAGCTTGCCAGTTGGTCTTCAATAGCTTTTATTTTTGCTTCTGCATCAGCTTGTTTTTTTCTTTCGTTCGCAATTAATTCAGGCTTTGCATTGGCAACAAACTTTTCATTCGATAGTTTTATTTCCACTGATTTTAAAAAGCCTTTGTTGTATTCTAAATCT
Organism: Bacteroidia bacterium; assembly: GCA_049651825.1. GTDB lineage: Bacteria > Bacteroidota > Bacteroidia > 2-12-FULL-35-15 > 2-12-FULL-35-15 > 2-12-FULL-35-15. Next base: position 4,287 of record JBASCV010000015.1, on the reverse strand, counting down.
TTCGCTAAACGTTCTTTTTCTGCTTCAATATTAATGTTGTTTATCGGAATAAAATATTCTACATCAATTACAAAAGAGTGAGCATTGGTTATTGTATCAGTAGATTCGGCTATTTTATTAAGGTTTGCCAATTTTAAAACTATCGATTCAAAACGTTTATCTTTATTTTTACCTTTATAAAACAAATCGATTTTTTCTTTTGGCGATAATCCTTTTTTATTTCTAAATTCTCTAATAGAAGAAATTAAGCGCTGTTCAATTGAGAAAAAATGAACTATAGATGTGTCTGAAGTTGTTATTACCTCTGGCCACTCAGCAACGATAATACAATCTTTCTCATCTCTTACTTTTATTAACGACCAAATCTCTTCCGTAATAAAAGGCATAAAAGGATGCAATACTTTCAATATTTTTTCAAAGAAAATAATGGTTGCATCGTATGTAGCTTTATCAATAGGCAATGATTTGCCATCAACAAATTCTGGTTTAACCATTTCTAAATACCAAGCACAAAAATCGTCCCATACCAACTTATAAGTAGTCATCAATGCTTCACTCATACGATATTTTGAGTACAAATCATTGATAATATTTAACTGCTCATTAAAGCGAGCGTCAAACCATTCAACAGCAATTTTACTACTATCCGATTGTGTTCCAGTTGGATTTATTTCCCAACCTTTTATCAATCGGAAAGCATTCCATATTTTGTTTGAAAAATTACGTCCTTGTTCGCACATGCTATCATCAAAAGGCAAGTCGTTACCAGCTGGGGAGCATAATAACATTCCAACACGTACTCCATCAGCACCATATTTTTCAATTAAATCAATAGGGTCAGGAGAATTGCCAAGCGACTTGCTCATTTTTCTACCAAGTTTGTCACGTACAATACCTGTTAGGTAAACATTCGTAAATGGCTTAGCACCTCGGTATTCATAGCCTGCAATAATCATACGTGCTACCCAGAAAAATAAAATTTCAGGAGCTGTAACCAAATCATTAGTAGGGTAGTAGTAGTTGATGTCTTTTCCATTAGGATTTTTAAAACCGTCAAAAACACTGATAGGCCATAACCATGATGAAAACCAGGTGTCTAGCACGTCCTCATCTTGTCTAATATTCTCTGCCTTAATACTTGAATCTAGTATCTTGAATCTTTCAAGAGCTTCTTCCTTTGTTTTACAAACCACAGTGTTTCCTTTATCATCATACCATGCTGGTATACGTTGTCCCCACCACAATTGACGAGAAATACACCAATCGTGTACGTTTTCCATCCAATGTTTGTAGGTATTGATAAATTTATCAGGAATTAGTTTTATTTCTCCGTTCAATACATTTTCCAAAGCAGGTTTCGAAACCTCATCCATTTTCAAAAACCATTGCATACTCAAGCGGGGTTCTATAACAGCATCAGTACGTTCTGAGTATCCAACTTTGTTTTTAATATCCTCCACTTTTACCAACTGGCCTAGTTCTTCAATATCTTTTGCAATTTTTTTACGAACCACAAATCTATCTTCACCAATATAAAATTGGGCAGCAGCACTCATTTTCCCATCGGCAGCAATGGTATCAATTACTTCAAGGTTGTGTTTTATACCTAAATTGTAGTCATTGATATCGTGTGCTGGAGTAACTTTTAATGCACCAGTACCAAATTCCATATCAATGTATGTATCAAAAATGATAGGTACAGCACGGTTTGCAATAGGTACAATTGCTTTTTTGCCTTTTAAGTGTTTATAACGCTCATCATCAGGATGAACACAAATAGCTGTATCGCCCAAAATTGTTTCAGGGCGGGTAGTTGCAATAGTAATAAATTCTTCGCTGCCTTCAATTTTATACTTAACATAATACAGTTTTGAATTAACCTCCTTGTAAATAACCTCTTCGTCCGAAACGGCTGTTAAACCTTGCGGATCCCAGTTAACCATTCGTACGCCACGGTAAATTTGTTTTTTATTGTATAAATCAATAAAAACATCAATAACAGCTTCGCTTAAATCGTCTTCCATTGTAAAACGAGTGCGGTCCCAATCGCAGGAAGCCCCAAGTTTTTCAAGTTGTTTTAAAATAATTCCACCATACTTTTCTTTCCATTCCCAAGCATGCTTTAAGAAATCTTCACGACTTAAATCTGATTTTTTGATACCTTTTTCCTTTAATAAAGCAACAACTTTCGCTTCAGTAGCGATAGAAGCGTGGTCGGTACCCGGAACCCAGCAGGCATTATAGCCTTGCATACGTTTCATACGAATAAGCACATCTTGTATGGTATTGTTGAGCATGTGCCCCATGTGAAGCACTCCTGTAACGTTAGGAGGGGGGATAACTATAGTATAGGGTTCGCGCTCATCGGGCGTTGATTTAAAGAATTTATGCTTTTGCCAATGAGCGTACCACTTATCTTCTGTAATTTTAGGGTCGTAAGTTTTTGGAATTTCCATAATTATTTGCGTACTTCGTTTCTTGAAAAATAGTTTAACAAATTTACTAAAATATTTTTCTGATTTGTAAGATTTTGGCACGATTATGGATATATAATTTTGGTAAGATTTTTTAGTAACAAATTGATTTAAAAATTGTCATGAAAAAAATTGTTTATACTCTAAGTGTATTGCTTGCAACCAGCTTATTTGCAACCGCTCAAACAGCTGATAAGGCAAAGGAAAAGCAAGGTGTTGCACAGCCTGTTGCTAATGCCAGTTTAGCAGAAATGACTTTTGAAAAAGATGTTCATGATTTTGGTACTATTGAATTTGAAGGCAATGGTACTTATGAATTTAAATTTAAAAACACTGGCTCTGAACCACTAATTATTAGTGATGCAAAGGGCTCTTGTGGGTGTACTGTGCCTACATATCCTAAAAATGTACCAATTAAACCAGGCGAATCTCAAGTAATTAAGGTAACTTATGATACCAAGCGTCCTGGAGGTTTTACAAAAACAGTTACGATCAATTCAAACGCAAAAACTCCTCAAAAAACATTAACAATCAAAGGTACGGTACAACCGGCTTCGCCAGAGGCTTTTCCTGTTGGAAAAAAAGAGGATGCAGGCGCAATACCATATGAAAAACACTAATTTAACAAGTAATATATCTAACAAAAAATAAATAAAAAACTATGAAAAAAACAATCTTATCAATCGGTTTAATGCTATGCGTAGCAATGGGAGCGTCAGCACAAGCAGACGCTAAACCAGAAACAACAACACCTAACCCTGTTAATCCTAATGCTCCCAAATTTAAATTTGAAACAGAGGTTTTGGATTATGGTACAATTGAGCACAATGCAGATGGTAACCGTGAGTTTAAATTTACAAACACTGGTAAAGAACCATTAATTATTTCAAATGCTGTAGGTTCATGTGGTTGTACAACTCCAAACTGGCCAAAAGAACCAATTAAACCAGGTGCAACAGGTGTTATTAAAGTAAAATATGCTACTGACAGAATTGGTGCTTTTGAAAAAACCATTACTCTTACTTCAAACGCTGATACACCAACTAAAGTGATTAAAATTAAAGGTGTTGTAAAACCAGATCCTGCAACAGGTGCAACTCCTGAAAAACCAGCAGATGTAAAACATTAATTTGCTAGATTTTATAATTAGTATCTATTCAAATCCCTGTCTGACATTCAGACAGGGATTTGTTTTTTGTAATTACCTTCAATCGAAATCGTTTATTTTTATGATAATTATTGGGGTGCCCATTTTTTTAACAATTAAATTGCTGATTATGAAGGCACGAGTATGAAGTGCATTTTAAAGCTAGAAAATAAACCTTATTTGATCTATAAAAAAACGGCAACTTTTGGTAGTTGCCGTTCTTTTGAAGTTATTTTTTTAATTTATCTTCTAATTTAGCCTGTAGGCTTTCCCAATTACTCATTTCATTATCTAACTGTTTTTTCATTTGCTCATATTTTGCAAATGTTTCTTTGTTGTTTATGATTGTTTGATATTGTGCAGGATCCGATAGTTGGTCATCTACAATTTTTATCGCTGCTTCGAGTCGTGCAATTTCACCTTCTGATTTTGATACTTGATTTTTGAGTTGTTTTAGCTCTTTTTCAAGCTCATTGTTGCTGTCAACTGTCTTTGGTTGTTCGATTTTGGGTTCTTCTTTCGGTTTTATAAACGGACTTTTTGCATTCATGTCGTTTAGTCGGTTTACCTTTAGTTTGTTCATAAACTCGGTAATACCACCCAAATGTTCTTTTATTTCGCCATTACGAAATTCATACATTTTTTCGGTCAATCCATTCAAAAAGT
>JBASCV010000014.1:0-2043 GCA_049651825.1 Bacteroidia bacterium | reverse complement strand
ATACAATACCACCAGCATAGCCAGCGCCTTCGCCACAAGGGTATAACCTTTTTATGGCTTGGCTACAGCATATGAGTAAATCTATAAATAGCACTGGTAATTGAAGATAATTTACCCTCCGTTGAAGTAGCTTTGGTTGACTAAAAAAAAGGATGTAATGCGAGTTTAACATCAGAGGCGAAATTTGCAGATATTCTTAAAATTATATTTAATTGCATATAATTTTAACCAAATGTGAATAATTATATTTAATTGCATATAATTTTGAATTATTTGCTACTTTTGTATGCAAAAGCATATAAAAATGAATAATCTAACTGAATTTGTTAAAACAAGACGGAAGCAATTGAAGCTTACGCAAGAGGAATTAGCTTTGAAAGCGGGAGTTGCTTTAACTGTAATACGTAAAATTGAACAAGGTAAGGAGAATCTGAGCTTATCAAAAGTAAATCAGGTATTGAAGATGTTTGGACATGTTTTAGGGCCAATAAATGAATAATCTATATGAGGCAGGCAAACATAAAATATAACAACATTCAGGCAGGTACACTAAAGGAATTAGATTCTGGTGAATACGAGTTTACATATAATGAACTATATGTACAAAAATATGCTGAGCAATTTATTACATTTCAAATGCCCGTTAGAACTATCCCATACAGAAGCAAGCGTCTTTTCCCATTTTTTGATGGATTAATACCTGAAGGTTGGTTATTAACTATTGCGGCTAAAAGTTGGAAAATTAATAAAAATGATAGAATGGGACTGCTATTGGCTTGCTGTAAGAATACAATAGGAGCCGTAAGTGTTCATCCTATAAAAGAAAATCAAGATGACTAAGTGTTTAAATTGTTATAAGGAATTAGATGCAATTGATAGTGGCGACTATCACACTAAGTGCATCAAAGCTTTCTATGGAACTAAAACTGCGCCTGCCTTACCTTATCGATTAGAAGAGATGGAAAGATTGGCAAAGGAAGCTGTAGAATTGTCGGTTACAGTTCCAGGAGTTCAACCAAAATTATCTCTTGGATGGATAAAAAATGCTTTGGAAGATGGATATAATGGTCGTTTAACCATTATGGATGCACTTGAAGGATTGTACATTTTAAAACCACAAAATACACAATACGAACAGATGCCCGAAAACGAACATTTATCCATGAAATTAGCAGAACTCTTTAAAATAGAAGTAGTTCCTTCCAATATGATTCGCTTGGCATCAGGTGAATTATGTTACATTACCAAACGAATAGATCGCAAGAAAGACAATTCCAAAGTACACATGATTGACTTTTTACAAATTTTAGAATTGGAAGACAAGTATTTAGGTACGATGGAAAATCTAGGTAAAATGATTGGCGAATTATCGGTAAATACTTTGATGGATAAGTTGCGCTTTTTTGAACTAACAGTTTTCAACTTTATCATTTGTAATAATGATATGCACCTGAAAAATTTCTCAATGTGGTTGTCAGAAATTGGTTGGGTGCTATCTCCAGCTTATGATTTATTAAATGTTAAAATCATATTGCCAAAGGATACGGATGAAACAGCTCTTTTATTAGGAGGTAAAAAGAAAAATTTCAACAGTGAATATTTTAATCGGTTTGGAGGTGTTTTACAATTAAATGAAAAACAAATAAATTCTGTTTATAAGAAACTTCACACATGGTTACCGAAAGCCATTCAACTCATTGATATCTCTTTTTTAAATGAAAATTATAAAACACAGTATAAAAATTTAATCACTCAACGTGTAAACTTATTAATAGCATAACCCAAAAAAGAAGTAGAAAGCAACCTCTGGGGTGCTGCTGAAGTATTGTGCGGAACCGTTGATAATGGAGATTATAAGCAATATATCTTTCCTCTTTTGTTTTCAAAAGAATAGGTGATGTGTATGATGAAGAATTTGAAAAGGCATTAATAGCAAGTAAAGTAGATATTGAATATGGTGAATTTGCTATCAACAGCAAAAAACAGGTGCATGGGCGTGAAAGTCCTCCCACAGTCTTCGACAAGCTCAGACTGACAGCGCGC
>JBASCV010000013.1:0-1754 GCA_049651825.1 Bacteroidia bacterium | reverse complement strand
TTCAAACCGTTACTGAGCAAATTCTTCATGAAATCACCCATCTCAGCTTCATAACCATCTAAGTAAGCCTTAGTCATTGGAGTATCATATTCATCAATTAATATATATACCTGTTTACCATAATGTTTTTTGAGTAAGCTACTTAAAAACTTAAGAGAAACTTCTAACTCCTCCTTACTTGATTTTTTATACAGATATTTTTTAATGTCTTCTTTTTCACTCTCACTAATAGAATTACTATTAAGCAAATATTCATGTTCTCGATATAACTCGCAAATAAGTAATCGGGTATTCTTTATTGCACTATCAAAGTTAGGTTCTTTTAAATCTTTAAACGAAACAAAGATAACAGGATATTTCCCTTGCTCTGACATATATTTACCACGATCAAGGCTTTCAATCTTGAGACTATGGAATAATTCAGTTGTTGATTCACCGTTTACTGTCTTTGAAAAAAAATGCTGTAACATCGATAGATTAAGAGTCTTGCCCCAGCGGCGAGGACGGCAAATAAGAGAAACTTTTGCGGCATCTTCAATTAAACTTTTGATCATTAGAGTTTTATCGACAAAAAGATAATTGTTATCTTCATTGACCAATTCTCTAAAGCTATCAACACCAATTGGTAGATTTTTAGGCATAAAACCCCATCTTATAGTTTAGGTACTTGTGAGTAGTATAGCATTTCTAGATAGATTTTCTGTATAAATCGAAGCCTTTTAGGAAAAATTGGCACTTGCTTCTTAAACTTCCAGTCATAAATGTTATAGGTACTATCTTTGAGGACCGGCGTATTTTTCTCCTTCACGTGCAATTCTTTTCTCTAAATATTCATCCAACATTTTTTTCATAATCCCCTTTCTATAGCAAGCTTGTATAAATAATTTATAATTGTCTTCTGCTGCTTGCTCGGTAAATTTATTTCCTAATTTATTCATCATTTCTTGACGAATCATTGGAAAACACTCTTCTCGGAGAATTATAAGAAACCACTTTTCTTCTTTTAACATTTTTTTATTTGAAAATATGCCCGACTGACTTAAAGATTGACTCTGATCATTTTCCCGAGCTCTCTTCATAGAATCTACCTCCTTCCAGATGTTTTATAGATTTTCTCTATATCATGCTCTTGTTCATTAATTAGATCAAAAACAGAAGCTGGTTGAGCAAAGTTTTCCCTAACTGTCATTCTAATAGATTGCATGTTTTCTTCATTTATTTCCGCAACAGATGAGGATGGACTTGAAGAACCAGTTGGCGAAGAAATTTGTAATAACCTTTCAGCCATTGCTGCTCTTATCATAAATTTAATTTTTTTACGTTTAGAAATAGATGTTTTCGGTTCTTGTATAACCTCACCTAATTTTCTTTTGGCAGTACTTGTCATTTCTCGCAAATAACCTGCCACAGCTAATTCCTCTTTATAAGTATTTAAAAACCATTCTTTCGCTATTTTTGCTAAAATTGTTTTTTGTCCAGGTTTTTCAACGGTAAATAATATTGAATCACGATTTATCGCTTGGATCCCACCTAAATCATCGAAAAATCTTGTTCCATATCTTGGATGAGTTCCCAGCCAATCAACAGGATTTTGATTAAGTTTACCTAAACCCGTATTCGCTGCCGTGCTAATTAACCACAGATTATCAATACAATTATGGTAAACCTGGAAAAAATATTTTGTTCCTACTATTTCGTCTCTACCATGTGAATGTGCTTTTTTAAAATACTTGTCGGCTTCTGGATGTTTCATC
>JBASCV010000012.1:0-1623 GCA_049651825.1 Bacteroidia bacterium | reverse complement strand
GCATGTGTAAGTTTTATCTTTATTTGGCAGGGAAATTTCATCTTTAAATGGCATGATCAAGCTGTACCAATTAGCAAACATTCCCTGGCTGCAAGCACTACTTCTTGAGTAATGTTTTTGATTTGATTTAACTTTAGAATACGATCAATTTGCATGAATAATCTACTCAACAATCGGAAGTTTCCATTAGTAACACGCATAATAGATGTCATTGCTTCATGATCAGCAAAATCATCAATTTTAAATTCTAAATTTAATTTTTGCCACTGGTGTTCCAACATAAAAATCATTTCTTCTTTTGAAAGTACTTTATACTCATGAGCAAATCCAATTCTTGAGTATAATTGTGGGTATCTGGAGAATTTTTTTTCTAAACCTGGCATGCCAATAAAAATAAACCCAATATTTAATTGGTCATAGAGTGCACGCACTATATCCAAACTAGCAACATTTAGTCGCTCTGCTTCATCAATAATGATTAGATTATAATAATCCTTACGATCCAGAATATCAGCTTCAGTTAACACATCAATATCCTTTATTGCCAGGTTTGGTTGATCCTTTTTAATCTTATTAAGATTTGCAGCTTTAATCATTGAATTGAAGATAAGCTGCTCTCTCGAAAGTTGATTACCTATTTGATAGGCAGAGAGTGGTGGAACAGGTGTATATAAAATTGTTTTGCAATTAGATAATTCTATTGGGGCTTCGCTAAAGATTGGGTTACCAAACTGGTTTTTTGAAATAGAGTCTTTCAGATGTTTTGCACTATAATATTCAGCTGATTTTGTTTTACCTACGCCTGGAGAACCATAGCAGATCCCCATATATTTATATTCCATACAAGCATTGCAAAATTCCATAAATCGTCGGTACTCTTTTGTGGCAATAAATTCGTTGTCATTCATATTCATATCTTTTTATTACGCTCTTTTTAATATTTTCTTTATTATCATGGGGATCCGTTGTTGTTTTCTTAAGCATTTTGTCAGGATTGTGCAATAATGCATCTACTAACGAACGACGGTTTTTAATGGTTTTCTGTAAATCTTTTTTTCTTTGATTTCTAGCGGCAATAATTTCCTTTAAACTGACAGAACAAGAATCTAAATCCTGAGAAATAGCATTACAAATAAATTTATCTTCATGAAAAACACGAATTTCTGCCATATCTCTGGGATCGTAACGAATAATCACATCCTGTCCAACAAATCCAGCTAAGGTGGTAGAAAAATAACGCAGCCCTTGGAACTTAATGCCTTCTCGGTGCACTTTTCTTGGTTTGGATATTGTTAATAATAATAAATCCAGTGCTTCTTGGTTCTGAGGAAGCTGCGGTAAAAATTGATTACTTTGCCAGCGAATAATGGGTTGGGTATTTGTTGTACTATGAGGTGTATTATTATATGTATCAAGAATAAATGATTTTAATTTTGACTCAAATGCATCAAAGGTCAAACATTTTTCTTTGGAAGTGTCGGCTCCTTCCTGGATATATCCAGGTAAATCTTGAAGAAGACGCTGATTAACTGTAGAAAAAAATCTTTCTATTTTGCCTCTACCACGAGGTTTCCCAACAGTTGAAAAAATTAATTGCATTTTTAATGAAGCGCACACTTCCTC
>JBASCV010000011.1:0-2076 GCA_049651825.1 Bacteroidia bacterium | reverse complement strand
ATGTTCTGGGCATTCAAGGCGCAATGATTCAAATGCTAAGCCATGGTGTAAACGTAGTTGGTTTATTCTTTATCGTTGATATTATTCAACGAAACACTGGCAAAAGAGACTTATCTTCTTTGGGCGGAATTCGTAATGTAAACCCTCAATTTGCAGTATTGTTTTTAATTGTGCTTTTGGGTAGCGTAGCACTTCCATTAACCAACGGTTTTGTTGGGGAGTTTTTACTTCTTAATGGATTATATCAATACAATGCTTGGGCTGCAGCATTTGCAGGGTTAAGTATTATACTTGGCGCAGTGTATATGTTGCGTAGCTATCAATCAATAATGTTGGGCGAAACAAACACTGTTACAGAGTTATTTACATCTATTTCAAGTATTGAAAAAACTGTTTTAATAATACTATGTGCTGTAATTATTTTATTTGGTGTTTATCCAAAACCATTATTGGATATCGCTGAACCTGCAGTAATTAAATTAGTTAATAGTATTCACGGAATTGGCATTTAAGATATAGAATTATAAATTATTATATGAAAGCATTAATATTACTTTCTTCGCTAGGAGTTGTTTCGTTATTAGCCGAAATTTTTAGCTTTAAAAAACTATTATATCCATTGGTTGTTATTGGTTTATTAGCAACCATTGTTATAAACATGTTTGATTGGAACTTACCTAAAAACGTGTTTTTTGGTATGATGCAATACGACCATTTTGCAGTAGCCTTTAGTTCCGTTATTTTAATTGTTGCACTCCTTTGGTTTGTGGTTTCTACCCGTTTTTTTGAAAGCGAATCAAGTATGACCGACCGCTTTAGTTTGGTTTTGTTTGCCTTGGCAGGAGCTGTTGTAATGGTTTCTTATACCAACATGACCATGCTTTTTTTAGGTATCGAAATTCTTTCAATATCAATGTACATATTAGCTGGAAGCAAAAAAGATGATTTAGGCTCTAATGAATCGGCATTTAAATACTTAATAATGGGGGCTTTTGCAACAGGCTTTCTATTGTTTGGAATTACTTTAATTTATGGCTCCACAGGCTCGTTTGATTTAGCAGAAATAAACAATTTTTTAGCTGCTCACAAAGGAACTATGCCAATGATTTTTTACGCTGGTGTACTACTCATGTTAATTGGGTTATCATTTAAAGTTTCTGCTGCACCGTTCCATTTTTGGGCTCCAGACGTTTATCAGGGTGCGCCTACCGCAATTACTGCATTTATGGCTACAATCGTTAAAACTGCAGCTTTTGCAGCTTTTTTACGTCTGTTTTTAAGCAGTTTTGCTTCTGTAAGCGAATTGTGGGTTGGCGTACTTGTTGTAATGTCGGGAATAACACTATTGGTAGGAAATATAACAGCCGTATTTCAAACCAACGTAAAACGTATGTTAGCCTATTCTAGTGTGGCACATGCTGGATATATATTACTAGCCTTAATTGCAGGAAATACCTATTCTATTAGTTCTATATTGTATTACACGGCCGCCTATTCAATTGGGTCTATTGGTACATTTAGTATTTTATGGATTATTTCTAATGCTAGAGGAACCGACAACACTATTGAATCGTTTAACGGTTTAGGAAAAACAAACCCATTCCTAGCAGTTATTATGACTATTGCTTTGCTTTCATTGGCGGGTATTCCGCCAACAGCTGGCTTTTTTGCCAAATATTACATCTTTACCGCTGCTTTTAAAAGTGGCTACACAAACATTGTTTTAATTGCAATTATCGCATCATTAATAGGAGTTTATTACTATTTCAAAATAATAATTGCAATGTTTTTTAAAGAACCAACTACTGAAGACTCCATAATTATTGACCTTAATCAAAAACTAGTGCTTTTGATTGTTGCAATAACAACCATTGCACTTGGATTATTCCCTGACTTTATAATTCGTTTATTATAATACCAATCTTATAAACTAATTTTTTTTAGTCTAACTAGTCGCCCCTCAAAAAGTCGGTTTTAGTTTAGTGAAGTAATTTATTAAGAATAAAAACATGGATAAAAAATCTCGTAACTCCAGTTTCCAAAGATTCATTATTCGTTTAAAATTCATAGCAGCAG
>JBASCV010000010.1:0-6088 GCA_049651825.1 Bacteroidia bacterium | reverse complement strand
GCTCCAATATGACGAATCGATTGTGCCACTTGTTGTGGACGTATTTGTAAATTGCGTTCCAAGGTTTTCGCAAACAGTTGTGCTTGTGAACGCAGCAACGGGAGGAGCAATGATGTTTATATATTTTGTGCTTGTGTCGGTTGAGTTTCCACAGTTTGCAACGAGTTGAATTTTTTGAAGACCAGCAGTGTTGAATGAAATTGTTAGTGTGTCAATATCGCCAGGATATAGAACATCATTGATGTACCAATCTTCAAAACAGGTTTTACCAACAGTAGTTGTATTATAAATGCTAAAGTTTTCATTAATACAAGCAGCTGTATCGCTAAGTATAAAATCGGGTATGGTTATGCAGTGAGAACATAAATAAATATCATTTGGTGTATATGTGTTAATTGCAAGGTTGGGGACAGCAACGTTTGCTGCAGGAATCATTTCGGCACCACCAGAACTAACGGTAGGAGTTATGGTTAGTACGCTTGTTGCTGGGCTTGTTTGGTTACACCCAGCATTTCCTGTGCTATCTACTTTTAAAAAAAGAGGATCGAAATAATCGGCTCCAAAACTAGCAGTAACAACAGATAGGGCGTAACCACCATCAGGGGTTTGAACGGCCATAGAGCCTTTATCGTAAGCCGTACCTCCGTATGTTTTAGACCACTGTAAGTTGCCCATACTATCGGTTTTAACTAGATATGAATCAAGGTCTCCTGCGCCAAAGCTTGTAGTATAACCAAAAAGGGCAAATCCCTTATCTGAGGTTTGTACACAGGAGCGAGGTTGCTCGTCAGCGACTCCACCGTAGGTTTTAGACCAAATTAAATTTCCAGTAGCATCTGTTTTAATGAGCATGATATCGTGACTGCCAGAACCAAAGCTAAGCGTGTTTGCACAAATAATAATGCCATTATCGTGTGTTATTTGTCCAGAAATACCCCACTGACTATTGCCATCAGCGGCTGCTCCACCGTAGGTTTTTGTCCATTGCAAAGCTCCAGAAGCGTCAACTTTAATCATGTAAATATCCATTCCACCTGCGCCAAAAGAAGTTGTGTAGCCGATTGCAAGATACCCACCATCGGGAGTTTGTTGAACGTAATCGCCCCATTCAGAGCCCGCGCCTCCATATACTTTTATCCATTGTGTGTTTCCGCTTGCATCTACTTTTACTAGTGCAAGATCTTCACCACCAAAGCCAATGCCATTAAGAAAACCTGTCATAATAAATCCACCATCGGTAGTTTCTTCTACCCATAATCCATAGTCGGCAGCACCAGCTCCATATATTTTAGACCATTGTAAATTTCCAAGGTTGTCGAGCTTTAAAAGTGTCATGTCGTAATCGCCAAAACCAAGGTGAGCTAGGCCTGTAACAATGTATCCACCATCAGAACATTGTTTGATGTCTTTACCGCCATCTTCGCCAGTAGCGCCAAATGTTTTAAACCATTCAGGATTTCCGCAACCATCAACTTTGTAAACATAAATATCACAGCTTCCTGCTCCGGATGTACCATGTTGGCCCGTTCCAATGAAGCCTTCATCGGAAGTTTTGTCTAATGCTAAGCCCCCATTCATGCCAGAAGCCGGAAACGTTCTCATAAATGTGTTTATGTTTTGAGAGAAAGATGAATGATTGATTGCAACGGAAAAGAGCAAACAAAAGAAAAGGGGTAAAATATATTTTGTACAACAATTCATCTAAAAGAGCTTGACGAGGCTGTATCAAAAGTAATTTTTTTTCAAAAGTTCATATCAAGTGAAGTAAAATCACAATGTTAATCAATAAGATAGATTTCCCGACTTCGCTCTAAATGACTCAAATGAAGACTTTTGATACAGCCCCTTTTGCAAAGTTACTGATTTATTGCTAGATAGATGTTTTTTGAACAAGAAAGGTTGCAATGTGATGTGTTAAAATTTAAACATGCTTTTATCAACTCAGTAAATGTGTTAGTTTTTGTTTTTTTTATAAAGAGGCACTGTTGAACATGGTTCGCCATACATGATGCTTTTTGCAACAGGTGTAAGTAATCGGGTTAATTCTACATAGGCAGCAATGGGCACTGGTAGTGTACCACAACCTTTAATAACAATTCGTGCATCTTTATACGAGTTAATATTTATTTTAGATAATAACTCTTGGTATACAACTGTTTCGAGTATTTCTAAGTTTCCGAATACAATTTTTTTTGCAAATGGTTGTAGTTGAATGGCTAATAACATATATGCCCATGTAGGTACAATGGCATCGGCAGAGCAGGTAATTGCAACGAATTTATGGTTGTATTTGCTCCAGTCTTCGTTTTTAACAAATTCCCGAAAATCTTTTTCACGGAGTATTAATCCTTGAAAAAGTTGATCTTTTATGTCTAATAAAATACGTTCTTCTTTTGGATAAAACTCTTCTAAATCAATTGTTATTATTCCGCTTTGAGCAACTTTGTTTATTATTTCCATTTCATTTAGATTTGAGATATTAGACATAAGATTTGAGACTATGTTCTGTTTTCTTCTGAAAATATTACATAAAGCCCAATTCCAATTGTGCTACTTCGCTCATCATTTCTTTTTCCCAAGGTGGTTCAAAGGTGATTTCTACTTTTGCAGAACGAATGCCTTCAACATCGCGTAATTTATTTTCTACTTCGGGGGGTAATGTTTCGGCAACTGGGCACGAAGGTGAAGTAAGCGTCATTTTTACTCCTAAATTATTTTCGTGGTCGATATTGATTTCATAAATCAATCCCAATTCCCAAATATCAACAGGTATTTCTGGGTCGTAGCAGGTTTTTATTGTATCAATAACTCTTTGTGCAAGAGGTGTATCGTGTGTGTTAATTATTGCAGGCATTTTGTTTGAGTTAGAAGTCTGAAGTCCGTAGTTAGAAGTCGGGAGTCAGCAGTTCGTAGTTTGTTGTTATTGTTGGTTTTTTATTGTTTTTGTGTCCCTGTTCGAACGATTATTCGGTTTTAACTTTAAAAGCCAGTGCATCCATTTTCATTTGTTTTATCATACTCACCAAACCGTTGCTTCGGGTGGGTGATAGGTGTTGTTTTAAGCCAATAGTATCTATAAAATCAAGTTTTGCGTTGATGATTTCATCGGGTGTGTGATTGGAAAGTACACGCACCATGAGTGCTACCATGCCTTTTGTAATTATTGCATCGCTATCGGCAGTATAAACCACTTTTCCGTTATTAAACTCGGAATGCAACCATACTTGTGATTGGCAACCTTTTATAATTTTATCTTCTGTTTTATTTTTTGAGTCGATTAATGGCAGTGATTTACCTAATTCGATTAGGTGTTCATATTTTTGCATCCAATCGTCAAAAATTTCAAATTCTTCAATTATTTCTTGTTCTATTTCTTCTATTTTCATTTACCCCTTTGTTAGCCTCTAAAAACAGAGGAAAAATTTATTATTTAATCCACTTTAAGGATTAAAATGTTCGTTCTTTTTATCATTTTGTCCTTTTTGCTTGATCAAAAAGGACGAAAAAATCAAGAACAAACGATTCCTGCCGCACAAGCGACACGGCATCGCGTTTGTTCATTCCTTGCGCACGGTTTTATAAGTTTATTTTTCAATAACAATATTTATATAGTTATACTAATATGTAATATTTTTTTCTTAAACAACAAAAGTTATTTCAACATTGCAATTGCTTTTTCAAGCCCTTTAATGAATACATCAATTTCTTCTGTTGTATTATAAAATGCAAAGGAAATGCGTATTGTGCCAGGTACAGAATAAAAACTCATTAATGGTTGTGTACAATGATGTCCAGTACGAACAGCAATGCCCAGTTGGTCTAAAATGGCGCCAATATCGAAAGGGTGGATGCCATCTACAACAAAGGATAGTACACTTGCTTTTACTTTTGCATTGCCAATTATTTTTACTCCGTTTATATTTTGTATTGCTTGCGTAGCGTAATCTAAAAGTTGGTGTTCGTATGCTGCAATGTTATCTAAACCAATAGTGTTTACATAATTTATTGCGGCTGCAAGTCCTATTCCGCCAGCAATGTGCGGAGTTCCGGCTTCAAACTTTAAGGGCAAATCGGCATATTCTGTTTTTTCAAAACTAACAGTTTTAATTACTCCTCCACCAACTTGATAAGGAGGCATTTGGTTTAGCCATTTTTCTTTGCCATATAAAACACCAACACCTGTGGGGCCAAATAATTTATGTGCGCTAAAGCAGTAAAAATCACAATCTAAATCCAACACATCCACTTTTAAGTGAGGTACAGCCTGTGCACCATCAACTAGTACTGGTATGTTTTTTTGATGTGCTAAAGCAATTATTTCTTTTACCGGATTAATTGTTCCTAACGTGTTGGAAACGTGAGTGATGGCAACTATTTTTGTTTTTTCGGAAAGTAATTTTTTGTATTCATCCATTAGTAGTTCACCATCATCGTTGATAGGAATTACTTTTAAAATTGCGCCTCGTTCTTCACATACTTGTTGCCAAGGAAGTATGTTGGAGTGGTGCTCCATGTTAGAAATAATAATTTCATCGCCTTGGGTGATGTATTTTTTAGCAAAAGAGGTGGCAACAAGATTAATGGAATCTGTGGTACCTTTTGTAAAGACAATTTCGTATGAATTTGCTGCATTTAGGTGTTTTTGAATAATGGTGCGCGCATTTTCATAGGCAATGGTAATGTTTCTGCTAAGTGTGTGTACACCACGATGGATATTGGCGTTTTCTTGAGCATAGTAATGATTAACAGCATCAATCACCTGTTGAGGTTTTTGTGCAGTAGCTCCGCTATCGAAATAAATAAGTGGTTTACCATTTACTTTGTGTGAAAGAATAGGAAAATCGGCACGTATTTTTTGAATGTTGATAGCTTTATTGCTTATGGTTTTACTTGTTTCCATTGTGTGGATACAAAGTTAAGAATAATTCTAAATAAGGCCGAGTGAAACAATGTTTCTTTTGCTTATAAGCCATTTTGATTGGTGTGGTTAACTTTCTGGGGGCATTTGGTATAATATGCTAGTTAAAGTTTCGATTTTTATTCTTGTACTTTTTGATCAAGCAAAAAGTACCAAAAAATCAAGACTTCTTAAAAATTAACACAAAAGCTACGGTTTTTTGAGCCGATTGCATAAACTCGTCTCTCCCCTCAAATTGCCCTTCGCAGACTCAAACAGGATGCAATCTCCACACAAGCCCACACATTCAAAACACCTTGTTTTGTTGGTTAATTTTTAAAAGGTCGGTTAACCACTTTGTAGTTTACTTTTTTAACTTTTGCTTTCAAGTAATTACTCAAATCGATAATTACTCCACTAACTTGTGCATGCCCCATTTTGATTGTTTACTTTTGTAGGGATGAAAACACCTATTTATTTAGATTATAATGCAACGACTCCTGTTGACCAACGGGTTTTGGAAGCAATGTTGCCCTATTTTTCTGAAAAATTTGGCAACGCATCAAGCAAAACACATGCTTTTGGTTGGATTGCCGAAGATGCCGTTGATACAGCAAGGAATAAAGTTGCAGGGCTTATTGGATGTACTGCTCAGGAAATTGTGTTTACATCAGGGGCAACCGAGGCTATTAATTTGGCAATCAAAGGAATATGGGAGAATTACCAACACAAAGGTAAACATATTATAACTGTTAAAACAGAACACAAAGCTGTTTTGGATACCTGTAAACGACTAGAACAAAAGGGGGCAGAAATTACCTACTTGTCGGTTGATAGAGAGGGAATTATAGACCTTGACGAGTTGAAAAGTGCATTTCGGAGTGATACCATTTTGGTATCGGTAATGTATGTAAATAATGAAACAGGCGTTATACAGCCAATAAGTAAAATTGCAGAATTAGTGCACGCAAATAATTCTATTTTTATGTGTGATGCAACGCAGGCTGTGGGCAAAATACATATTGATGTAAATGAAGATGGTATTGATTTGTTGTGTTTGAGTGCCCATAAGATGTATGGCCCTAAGGGTGTTGGGGGGCTTTATGTGAGACGAAAAAATCCTCGTGTAACGTTGGCTTCTCAGCTAGAGGGGGGGGGGCATGAGCGAGGTTTGCGCTCTGGCACGTTGAA
>JBASCV010000009.1:0-2856 GCA_049651825.1 Bacteroidia bacterium | reverse complement strand
GAAGGGGTACTTCTGGTTACGGCTTGTTTAAATGTTTGCACCTGCGTTTGGGCTGTTGTTTGAAAACCAGCCACTGCACCTGATTCAATAGCTTGTTTTTTGTAAGGCATTATTTTGTTTGCCACCTCAGGCTTTAACTTTGGAGCTCGTGCAGGCAATTTAACTGCCTGATTTTGAGCTACTGCTGCACTAGCAATGCTTAAAGCTACCGCAAATAGTAAATGTTTTTTCATGTGTGTATTTTTTTGTTACATACTATGTAATCATGTTCACTTTCGGATTGTACCCCTATGTGTTATATGACTATTTAATGATGTATTATTATAAATTTATTTAATAGTTAATTCATTAGGATTGCGAATTTAGTAAAATCATCCGTTGCACGCAAAAATAGTTTTCACCAAAACACCACAAATATCTAAATATCAAACAATTAGCCTATTTTTTGAGCGTTAATTTGGATGGTAAAACTTTTGTTAGGATTTGCAAAAGGGGTAGGATAAAAAGACCTGAGCTGTTTTTGGGTGTAAATAGCACATAAGGTGTTAGAAACGCGATATAAACAAGGTTGTTTTTCAGTTGGAGTGGCATCTAAAATACCTCTCAACACATCCCAACGCACGTGAGAAGGATTTAAGCCGTAATCGTGCCAAACGATGATTGAATTTTTGTCTTTTAAGAGTTTAAAGGCATTGGCGGTATCGTTTTTTACACTCTGGTAATGATGGTCGCCATCAATAAAAATAAGGTCGAATTTTTGGTTGAGTGACGAAAAATCAAACGTTTGGGAGTTTGCTTGCACATGCAAAACATTGGGTAGGTTTTTGGAAAAAAAACGGTGTAAACCTATATAATCTTTGTTCAATCCCATTTTTTGCATTTCGGCATCAGGCAAATTAACGGTTGTGCATGTGTTAGCAACTGAAGCTACATTGGTAACGCTTTCGCCCATCCAAGTGCCAATTTCCATGTAATTGCAGTTTGGTATGCTTTTAGCCAAGGCTTTTAACAAGGCTAAATCCAACGGAGTTGAACCTCCGTCTACTGAACAATAAGGTGCAACTGTTTCATTAAAATCAGGCAATAAATCTAAAATATCAACAGATTTGAGGCCTTCAGGTAAATTATAGCTGGCAACCACTTCGCGCTTATTAACATCCTCATCGTCAAGCACTTTGTTGAGCAAAGCGGGTTGTTGAAGAATGAGTTGAATGGCTTTCAGTAGTTTTTTTACCTTGTTCATGGATGCAAAGATAAGTTATTTTTTGAAGCTCATTTTAAGTAATTAATCACCTGATTTTTAATCCACACAAAATCAGTTTTGGAAGGTAGTAATTGCCACAGCTTTATATTGGCTTCTTTGGCAAAAACAACCATAATAACCACAGAAATTACCAAATAAGAGCAAGTAGATATACTGGCAGCTTGGTAAATACCATAATTTGGCAACACAAATAGGCTCATTATCAACGCAATAACTAATCCTGAGCCATAGGCAAACAAATTGTAGGTATACTTACCGCTCCCCGAAAAATAATGCCCAATAATGAGCACAATGTTGTAAAAAACAATACCTGGCGCAAGCACCCAAATAACGGCTCTAACGCCATTAAACTCTGAACCAAACAACCACACCCAAAACTGTGTAGGAAGCAATAGAAGCGGAATTAAGGCAACAATACATATAATAACGCTTAATTTAGTCATTTGTACGGTAATAGCACGCGAATGTTCGCTATCTGTACTATTTGCAACCTTGGGATACAAAACTGCTGCAAAACTATTGCTAATCAACAACAAAGATTCGATAAGCGATACACCATTAGAATAAACGCCAACACTTGCATCGCCTGAATATACGGCCAGCAAATAATAATTTAGCCTAAACGTTAAAAACTGAATGATGTGTGACGATTGGTTGGTTACACCCAATTTAGCAAGCTCAAGGAATAAAAATTTTGAATTTTTAAATGATAAACTAGTAAAATAAGGAACAATAAAAACAAAACTCAATACCAAACATAGACCCATTGCAATGTATAGTGCATAAATGTATGCATACACCTCTACCTTATTTAAACCAACTGTTAGCACACACACCACAATAAAAGTGAGCAGGGTTTGTAAAAGTGCAATGTAATTGTTGGTCATTATTTTTTCTTTACCCAACAAAATGCTCAAATTGGTGGCTAAAAACGAATTGAGTAATGATAAACCTATTACATGTACAATCAACTCTTGAGGCAAATCAGGAAACAAATAAAGCGCCCCCCAAGCAAATACAGCAACTATAACCGACCACACATTACTAAACACAAACAGTAAAAATGTAGAATAACGAGGTACAAAATAAATAAGCGAAGCACCGCCTATCATATTACAAAAAAGCAATACCATAGCCATACTAGCAACAATGAGGCTAGCCTGCCCCTTGCCTGCTGCACCAATGGTGCGCGATAATAAAATAACTATTGCCAAGTTAAAAATGGCTGTAATTACCTTAATACCAAAAGTACCTGCTATTTTTTTATACATGTTTGCTTTTTACTCCTGTTTAAATTCAATTTCTAGATAAAGATGCTCACGCACATATTTCGACAGGCTCAATATGACCCGCGCGCAGTCAGTCTGAGCTTGTCGAAGACTGTGGGAAGTCTTATTATCTTTCATTTTCTTAACTTATTCGAATTCCCCTACGGAACATCTTTTAATTTCTATTGTAATATCTCATCATAAATCCTACAAAACTGCTCCCCCACCACTTTGTAACTCAATTTATTCAAAATATAATTTTTGAGCGTTGCAGCATCATAGCTTTTGTAGGTGCTCAACATTTTAACAAGTGCCCCCTCCAAC
>JBASCV010000008.1:0-36032 GCA_049651825.1 Bacteroidia bacterium | reverse complement strand
GCTTGTGTAATTGAAGCAGTCGCTGGTGTCAATAATACAAGGTGCAATAGATACAATAACGGCATAATTACCTGTGGTTGATGGGCTGAATGATTGACTTGTTGCATTTGCTATAATTGCATGATTGTTATCGCAATCAACCCATTGGTAGTTAGCACCCGATACAGATGTTATTAAATTGTTCATATTCATTGAAATTGTATTAGTTATAATAGAGTCAGCAACGTTTACATTTAATGTAGTTGCTGGCGATGTACCGCACGTATTTGTTGCCGTAATAGATATTGCACCGTTCGAGGCGCCATCATTTACAGTTAACACTATTTGATTGTTTGTTGAACTTCCATTCCATCCTGAAGGAGCAGTCCACGAATAAGATGTTGAATTGGTATCGTTTGTTACATTGTATGTATATGTTTCTCCTAAACAAACATTGTTAGAACCAATTATTGTAGATGGAGCATTTGGAATAGATATAATGTTTGTTGTTAAGTTTGATGGTGCTGAGTTTCCACACGCATTTGATGCAACAACTGATATTATTCCTCCAGTATTGCCAGTGATAGCAGTAATTTGATTTGTTGATGAGCTCCCTGTCCATCCACTAGGTAATGTCCAACTATAGCTTGTTGTGTTATTAACGCTATTGATGCTATAGGTTTCGCTTGTCCCTTCACATATAGTTGTTGCTCCTGATATACTGGATAAGCCACTTGGAACAGAATCTACTGTTACGTTTAAACTGGATGTATTTGATGAGCCACACATGTTTGTTGCAACAACAGTTATGTTTCCTGAAGTGTTACCTACATTAAAAGAAATTTGGTTGCTTGTAGATGTTCCTGTCCAACCATTGGGAGACGACCAATTATAACTTGTTACATTATTTACTGCTACAATAGAGTAGTTTTCGGTTGCGGATAAACATGCTGTTGAATTTCCTGAAATACTACCAATAATTGGCACATCGTTAATTATTATAGTCGCGCTATTAGATGTATCATTTCCACAGTTGTTTGAAGAAATACACCTAAATGTGTAGTTTAAAAGTGTGTTAGAAATACCTGAAATGTTTAGGGTAGATGTTGTTGTACCTGAATAAATACCTCCATCTGTAATAGTTGCGAATCCATTTCCATCATTTTGTTGCCATTGATAAATTACTGTTCCTGTTCCACTTGCTAGCGTTGTAAATGTTACATTATCACCAATACATGCATTTGAATTAACTGGCTGATATGTAACGTTTACTGCTTGGCATGCATTTATAGAGCAACTATATGTATTTATGTCTGTGTTATTTCCTAGCCCAAGTTGGCCTTCTATATTTCTACCAGTCATACAAATAGTTTGTCTGTCACTTTTTATGATTCCGCTATAATCGTATTCACTTGTCATTATTGATTTAACTGATGTTTGACTTGTAACTAATGTTGGAACATTTACACTAGTATTTGTACCAATACCAAGTTGGCCAGTAAAATTGTTTCCCCATGCATATATGCTTCCGTCAGCTTTTATTGCCGAATTATTATTATAACCAGCTCTTATTGAAATCCAATTATTATCGGTTCCAATTTGCACTGGTGATGTAAGTTGAAAAGAACCGCCATCTCCTAATTGGCCGAAATTATTATTTCCCCATGCCCATAGTGTACCATCTGCTTTTATTGCTATTGAATGTGTGAGCCCAGCGCTAATATTTCGCCAATTAGTTCCTATTTGTATAGGCGTTAAGCTATTTGTTGTTGAACCAATGCCTAATTGTCCGAAAGTATTATTTCCCCATGCCCAAAGTGTGCCATCTGATTTAAGTCCAAGTGTATGAGATCCAGTATTACTTAGTTTAATCCACTTATTATCAGTTCCAATTTGTACAGGACTGTTTTTGGATATATTTGTTCCATCACCCAACTGTCCTTGATTATTTTCGCCCCATGCCCAAAGTGTACCGTCATTTCTTATTGCAAAAGAAGAGTTGGCTCCTGCAGCAATTGATTTCCATGAATGTGTGGATTGTATTTGTATAGGTATATTTGAATTAGTAGTAGTACCATTACCTAATTGACCATGTTGATTATTTCCCCATGCCCAAAGTGTTCCATTATCTTTTAATGCAAGGCTATGATTAGAACCCGATTCTGAATATATCCAGTTGTTTTCCGTGCCTATTTGTTGTGGCGAATTTGTATTTGTATTGTCTCCTTTTCCTAATTGACCTACTGAATTATCTCCCCATCCCCATAATGTGCCTTCTGAATGTATTGCATGCGTGAAGTTGCTACCAGCAGATAAACCAATCCATTCAATGGTTGCATCTACCAATACTGGGCTATTTTTTTGTGTAGTTGTTCCATCACCTACTTGATTATGGCTGTTTGCACCCCATCCGTAAATTTTTCCATTTGATTTTATGCCTTGGCCATGATAACTACCTGCAGATACATATACCCAATTATTATCAGTTCCAACTTGAGAAAAAGTTATTGTATTGGTTGTATTCCCATTACCTTGTTGACCATTTCCATTGTGTCCTGTAGCCCAAAGTGTACCATTTATTTTTAGTGCTAAAGAATGATTATTTCCACATGAAACCATAAGCCAATCATTATCGCTGCCTATTTGAGTGGGCGAGTCAGCATTGTTGCCTGTTCCAAATTGTCCTGATGTACCTAATCCCCATCCCCAAAGTGTCCCATCTGTTTTAATTGCAATGTTGTGAGAAGGGCCAGCGCATATGTATGACCAATTTGTTTCAGTTCCTATTTGTAGAGGAATATTGCTATTCATTGTGGTACTGCCCTGGCCTAATTGAAATGCATGATTTCGCCCCCATGCCCACATTGTACCATCGGCTTTTAAAGCTATGGTATGGTAGTGTCCGGCTGAAATAGCCACCCAATCGTTTGCTGTTCCAATTTGTGTTGGTGTTAACTGATTTGTGTTTGTACCATTACCTAGTTGTCCATAGTCATTTAATCCCCATCCCCAAATAGTGCCATCTGATTTTAGTCCAATGCTAAAGCTGGTACCACCAGCAACGCTTACCCAATTGGTTGCAGAGCCTATTTGTACTGGACTTTTTCTTTGTGTTGTAGTGCCATCGCCTAGCTGTCCTTGGCCATTATCGCCCCAAGCCCAAAGCGTACCATTTGTTCTGATAGCCAAGGTATGAATATTACCTGTTGCAACTAAACTCCAGTCGTTACTTGAACCAATTTTGGTTGGAATACTTTTATTAACTATTGTGCCATCCCCTAAGCTACCAAAGGCATTATATCCCCAAGCCCAAAGTTCTCCGTTTTTTATTTGAAAATTTGAATTTGATTGAGCACCAGCATAAACTCTACAATAGCTTTCTAAGTAAGGCGAACCAAAAGTGCTTTTATTTCTTGAAAGTTGAGCTTTTGTATAATTGATTTTACATAATAAACTCAATAGTGCGATAATCAATAATTTTTTTTTCATGATTTTTACCTCTTAGTGTATTTAAATATTTGCAATTATGTAGTTAATAGCAGTTGCAAAAGTAGATTAGCTAATTTTTGTAACAAACGAAAGCTGTGTTGTTTTATCCCTTTGTATTTTTTTTGTAATAGTTTGTTGTTTATTTTATCCGTTGGTGTGTATATGTTTTTTGTAAATGCGCAATTTTTTTTTATACTTTGGCTCATTATGAAAAAACGACATTGTATAATTATATTATTGTTTTTTTTAATAATTAAAAACCTTGGAGCTATAAATCGCGTTTATACAACTGCAGATGGCTTAGCTTCGGATATTGTGTATTCTATAATACAAGACAATAAAGGCTTTGTTTGGTTTGCTACAAATAATGGAGTTTCTCAGTTTGATGGCTATACCTTTAAAAATTATTCAATAGATGATGGGCTAACCGATAATGAGGTATTTAAAATATTTCAGGATTCAAAGGGCCGTATTTGGTTTTTGACATATAATGGTAAATTATGCTATTATTTTGAAGGGAAGATTTATAATGGTAAAAATACCCCTTATTTAAATGGCTTAACTGTTACGTCATTTTTTACACATGTTGTTGAGGATACTAATCATAATGTATATTTTTTCAAACAATATTCAAAGCAGCTTTATAAATTATCGGATGAGGTGTTTACTAAAGTTGATGTAGAAAACTCATTTCAATTTAATTCATTGTTTTTAAAAAATAAAACAATGTGTTTGGTTACAATATCAGTATTAGATAATGGTAAAAAACAATATAGTTTATATGATATTTCGTCAAGTATTCGATTACTAAACTCTTTTGAGAGCAGTGTGGTTTTTTCACAGTTTACTTATTTTGGCAATAGATATATAGCTGTAAATAGAGGCTTTTCAGGAATCGATAATTTGTCAATTAATAATGGTATAGATTTTAGTATACCCAATATAAAACCTATTGATTCTTTAAATGCTTTAACACCCTCATTTTTAAATTCTTCTGGTCAATATTATAATAATTATTACGTAGCAACTTCAAATGGCCTTTATTTATACGATTCAAATTTAGTTTTTAAGCAAAAAATAATTACAGGCAGCCCTGTAAATACATGTTTAGTTGATTTCGAAAAGGGAATATGGGCTGGCACAAAAGGGGCGGGTGTTTACTATTACTCTCAAACTGCTGTTAAAGAGGTTTTACATATTGATAATGGAGCTTACGGGCTACATCAAAATCCTTTTGATGAAAGTCAAGTGTGGATAACTAGTATTGGAGATTATTTTTGTTATAATACTATTACAGGTAAAGTAATAAAGTATAGTTTGCCTGAATATATTAATCGGAAAGATTTAATAACTGATATTGCCTTCTTAAGCAAAAATGAGTTACTTATAGGTAATGGTCATGGTGTTGTATATTTCAAAAATGGAATTCAAAAAACTACGCCAGATAAAGCTGGTATAAAAAAAATAATCATAAAAAATGATAGCATTTATTATGCTCGCTCTAATGGAATTATTGTACAGCATAAATCAAAATTGTTCAAAAAATGTACTTATACAGATTCTGCATATAAGCAGATATATAATTACAGAACAAATACTTTACATCAGTCCAAAGATAATTTAAGTAAAATTTGGTTGGGTACTGCAGATGGACTTTTTTATTTGAATGATAAAAAAATTACAAAATATTCCAACAAAATTGATAATAGAGTTAATAAAGTAATAGAATCACCTAAAGGGAATATAACATTTAGTTCCGATTTGGCTGGAGTTTATATAATAGTCGATGATTCAGTGTTGCACATTACTAATCATTCAGGCTTAATAAGTAATAGAGTAAATGGTATTTGTTATGATGATAATGGTAACTTATGGGTTGCTACTTCAAAAGGGATATCAAAAGTTGTAATTAAAAATGGTTTTCATGTAAAAAACTATTCGAGTGCTAATGGTTTGCCTGATGTTGTTGTTAATGATATATATTCATTGAATGATTCTATTGTATTGCTTGCCACTTCAAGTGGTTTATATCGCTATAATCACTTAAAAGAAATTGTTGTAGAAAAACCTTTTCTTAATATAACTTTGATTAAGGTTAATTCTATTATTACAAGTAAAAATAAACTTTGTGATTTAAATTATTATGAAAATAATATTGAAATTGGTTTTACTGGGATTTCCTATGCTAGTAATAAGAACATTGAATTTTGGTATGCCTTAAAAACAGCATCGGATACAGCGCATTGGATTAAGCTAAATAGTCCTAACTTGAATTTTGTGAATTTGCCTCCTAGTAACTATCTATTGATGTTGAAGGTGAAAAATATTCAAGGTGTATGGAGTGATGTGGTTGAAATTAATATAAACATTCGTAAACCCTATTATCAAACATGGTGGTTTTATTTGATTGCATCTTTAAGTTTTATTACAATTTGTACAACTTTTTTTATTGTTTATAGAAATAAAAATAAGAAAGAACAAGCAATAGAAAAATTGATTTCTGAAACCCGTCAAAAAGCATTAAGGGCTCAATTGAATCCACATTTTATTTTTAATGCGCTCAATTCTGTTCAGTATTTGTTTTTATCCAACAAAGAGGATTTAGCGCAAGAGTATTTGGCAAAATTTTCAAGTATACTTAGAAATACGTTAAATTATTCAGATAAAACATATACAAGTTTAGCTGATGAGCTTGAAAATATAAAATTATATATGGAGCTTGAGCAAATACGAAAGAAAAATTTTTTCAATTTTGTTATTTCAATTGATGATGAAATAGATATTTCGGATATACTTGTGCCGTCAATGTTTCTGCAACCTGTTGTTGAAAATGCAATATGGCATGGTATTCAGCCACTTAAGTTTCAAGGAGAAATTAGGATAGAGATACTTAATATTGATTCAACGTATTTTCAAATTAATATTGTAGATAACGGTATAGGATACTCAAATAGTAGAATAAATAATACTAAACTACATAATCATCAATCGAAAGGGCGTGAATTGATTTTAGATAGAATTAAAACGCTTAATTTTAGAAAAGGAGAAATCGCAAGTTTTGATATTTTAGATTTAGAACAAGGAACCTGCGTAAAATTTAAATTACCTAAAAAGTATAATAATGTTTAAAGTATTAATAGTTGATGACGAGGAATCGGCTCGTGAAACGGTGCACATGTTAATAAAAAAAACAACTTTACCTATTAGTGTTATTGGTAAAGTTGATAGCGTTGATGCTGCGTTAGAGCTTATTAGTAAAGATGAGCCTCAGATTATATTTTTAGATATAAATATGCCAGAAAAGAATGGCTTGGAGCTATTTGAAAATATTTCTGCTAAAAATTTTCAAATCATTTTTACAACTGCTTATGAAGAATATGCAATAAAGGCAATAAATTTATCGGCATGTTATTATTTATTAAAGCCAATTAGTCCAATTGAATTTACTAAGGCTCTTAACAAGGCCATCGAAAATATTACAACAGGTGTTAGTTATTTGAAAAATATTGATTTTTTGATGGAGTTGGTTAAAAAGCCGGAGTCTTTCCCCGAGAAAATTATAGCTCCTACCAAAAAAGGGTATGAGCTTATTAATGTTGATAGTATTTTGTTTTTTGAAGGAGATAAAAATTATAGTTGGATTAATACTGAAAGTTCAAAATATTTAGTCGCTAAAACTTTAAAAGAATATGAAGGTACAATAGATCCAGCTAAATTTTTTAGGGTACACCAATCATTCATAGTAAATAAACTTTATGTTAAGGCCGTACTTAATACAAAACCTGATTCTATAGAGCTTACTAATGGGATGATAATAGCTGTTTCACGTGATAAGAAAAAAGAATTTATAGATTGGTTAGCAAAGTAATTGATATATTATTCAATTACAATTTCTGCCAATACAGCATAATGATCTGATAAATCTTTGTGCTCTTTGCTCCAATTACTTTTGAAAATTTCAATTGTACGCTTAGTAAAATTTACATTAGCACCGTTCTTTTTACAAAGTATGTAGTCTATTAATTTGGGTTGGGAGTCTGCATCTTTAAAGTCATTTGTTGTTCCATCCGAAGAGTATTGCTTAGTTCCACTAATATCTCCATCTTCCATGTTTAAATCTTTAATTAGATTTTCGTATGCAGCTTCGTTACTTTTTTTTGTGTTTAAATCGCCAACTAAAAATTGAGGTATTCCTGTTTTTTGATGAGGGACTAGTAATTTTGAATTGATTTCATCATACTGTATTTTTCGAATTTCGCTGCCTGTTTTCTTTTTGCCATTAGCTGCTTGCAAATGTGTACCGATGATTTGAAATGCTTTACCATTTTTTATAATTTTTACTAAGGCCGCTCCTTTTACAGCAAAGCAGTCGGAACCGCCACATTCTGAAAAATAAATATGGTCAATCATTTCTAGCGGTAGTTTGCTAATAATAAAAACTCCTGTGCTTACTTTAAAAAAGTACTTATGTTTTGGCGCACCTGATTGGTAAGGATATTTTTCTTTTAATCCATTCCATATAATATTGCGGGCTTTATTATCAAAGGCTTCCTGAAATACGATTACATCATAGTTTTTATCCGTCATTTGTTTTACTATCTCGTGCGCTCGTTTTATTTGTCCATCATGAAAAGCAACTCGAGGGCGCATATAAATATTCCAGGATAAAATGTTTATAGTTGTGCCTTTATCTGTTTGAGCATTAGCAAAAAACGAACCTAAAAAAAATGAAAATAATATGAATGACTTATAAATGGATGATTTATTCATAAAAAAAGATGTGGAGAGTGTTTTTTAGAAAGCAATATTTAATTTTTTGTAAATAAAGCTCATAATCCACAATGGACCAATTAGTAAAAATTGAAGGTCTTTGAAGAATGAAGGTTTTTTCCCTTCTATGTTGTGTCCAATAAATTGGCCAATCCATGCTGCAACAAATATACCCACTGATATTATCC
The DNA here is from genome assembly GCA_049651825.1 of Bacteroidia bacterium. GTDB lineage: Bacteria > Bacteroidota > Bacteroidia > 2-12-FULL-35-15 > 2-12-FULL-35-15 > 2-12-FULL-35-15. Next base: position 27,606 of record JBASCV010000008.1, on the reverse strand, counting down.
ATAAAGGAGCAATATTTATTTTTTCTATATAGTAGTTGCCCAGTACAATTGCTCCTGTAATAATCAACATACCTATAGTTAATCGAATAGAAAGTAACGTGTAATAGCAAAGTGCGAACAATAAAAATAAAGTACCATAATTTATAGGGAAATTGAAACTTTTAAATAGTTCGGGCGTTGGAATACACCATAATAAACCAATGAGACTAAACATAATTAAGGGCACACAAACCCAATGCACCATCTTATTGGTTTGGTTTTGGTGGCTTTCACCATATTCCGAAAGCCATTCGTGAATTGTTTTCATGATGCTATTATATTATTGTGTTAAATACAAATTTAATGAATTAAAAAGATTTTAGAAAATATAATTGTGTGAGGTTGAAATTATTTTGATAATAAAAATAATAGCTATAATTTGCATTAAAATTAAACTATGTATTATGAAAAAAACAATACTACTATTTTCCTTATTTCTGTCGATTAATGCAATTGCACAAATTGTATACCCTGGAACACCAACAACGGGCACCCAAGAAATTGTTTTTGATTATTCGTCCGATAAGTGCAATACCATTGATATTCCTGATGCTCCCGCACGTGCATTTAGAGATGCTGACGGAACCATTAATTTTATAGCATCACATTATACCACTTGGCGAATGACAGGAAGTGATTTTTCTTCTTTAGTTAAAGATTGTACCCCTGTAATGACATCTGATCAAGATTCTGACCCAGGAACTTATAACAATAATGAATGGATTGTTGCGCCATATACAACTGATGGTATTAATATTCATGCACTTGTTCATAACGAATATGTGCCTTGTGGTAATGCCAATAATTGCTGGTATAATTCAATTACATATGTTTCATCGTCTGATAGTGGACGAACTTATTCACATACTCCGGCTCCAAGTCATTTAGTTGCTGCATCTCCTTATGAATCGCCATATCCAAGCACTCACGCTCCATTTGGTTTGTTCGGTGGTTCTAATATTATTTTTAAAGATGGTTATTATTACAAAATGCTTCAGCTGGAAAGTTACCAGCTGCAAGAGTGGGGATCAGGCATTATTCGTACCAATGATTTAACTGATCCAACTAGTTGGAGAGGTTGGGATGGAACAGGGTACAACGTACAGTTTGTAAATCCTTATACCGAAACGGGTTTTAATGCTGCCGATAAAGTATTAGCTCCTGTTTCGCGCGATAATATTGGAAAAATGTGTGCTAGTTTAACATACAATACATATTTTGGTAAATACATGGTGGTTGATTATACAATAGGCGAAGTTAATGGAGCGCTTATTTATGGATTTTATTATGCATTATCTGATGATTTAATTAATTGGTCTGCTAAACGATTAATACTGCAAACAGCTTCTACATGGGCTGCTGGCGGCTCTAACTATCCGTCAATTATTGATCATGCAGATACTTCACGTAATTTTGAACAAGCCGGTCAAAATTGTTATTTGTATTATACAAAGTGGAATTCAGGCACTTACGACCGCGATTTAATTAGAATACCTGTAACTTTTAATAAAGAAATAGTAAATTCTTTAGTAGTGAATTCAACTTTAGATACTGAAGATAAAACACCTGGCGATGGTAAATGTTTAACATTGGGTAATGTGTGTACGTTACGAGCTGCATTGCAAGAGTCAAATGCTCGTCCGCCATACGATGGATACGATACGTTGGCACTACCTATTACTTTTAATATATCTGGTGCTGGTTTAAAAACAATTAGTCCTACGGGTACTTATCCTGATGTTTTTTATCCTGTTCATATTGATGGATATACACAAACAGGTGCAAGTGCTAATACAAATGATTTTGATCAAGGATTAAATACATCTATTACAGTAGCTATAGATGCAACTCATAACGGTCCTGCTATTTCTTTTCATTCTGGAAATAATATTTTAGAAGGCCTTTCATTTGTTAATGGAGCAATAGATTTTCTTTATGAGGATGGATATTCTACAAATCGTAACAACAACAGAATTCAAGGTTGTTTTATTGGTATGGAGGCAGATGGATTAACCCCAGGTACTTCATATTTGAATATCAACAATCAAAAATATAATATGATTGGTGGAGTTGCTAATGATGATAGAAATTTAATAGGTGGAGGCATATTGTTAACCAAAGCCGACAGTAATCATATTATGGGCAATTATATTGGAACTACCATTACTGGATTGGCTTCAAGTGGTACCTCTGCTCATGGAATTCAAATTGCTGATTCTTCTTCCTATAATTTAATTGGTGGAAGCTCTGTTGCCGAACGAAATTTAATTTCTGGTGGAAATAGAGGTGTTATGATTAACTATTCACACAGTCATGATAACAGTATAATTGGTAACTATATTGGTGTTGGACATGATGGCGTTTCAGAAGTGGGGAATGCAAATGCAGGTATTTTATTGGGCGATAGTACCTATAATAATATTATTCAGCATAATATTATTGCAGATAATTCGTATGATGAAGCTGGTATTTGGATTGATAATTCACATGGTAATACTATTCAGTCGAATTATATTGGTACTGATACAACCCAAACAATTGAACTAGGGAATGGCGACCCCGCAGCATTTGCCGCTGGTATTATGATTTTAAATTCAAGCTCAAATAATACTATTGGAGGCTCTAATCCAGAAGATGGAAATGTTATAGCATACAATGTATTTGGTATATCAATGTATTCAAATGCAGGAACAGGTAATTCAATTCTTTCAAACACAATTTATGATAATACAGAAATGGGAATTGATTTGTTTGCTGATTATAGTGTTCAGGCAAACGATGCTAATGATACTGATAATGGACCCAACGATGCGCAAAATTATCCTGAATTAACAGGCGCCTATACAAACGGAACAAACCTTACTATTGTTGGTACTTTTAATTCTATTGCGAATACAAACTATACTATTCAATATTATTCAAATACTGTTTGTGACCCTTCTGAAAATGGCGAGGGAAAAATACTGTTAGGTACCCAAACTGCTACTACCGATAATTCGGGCAATTTGAGTATTAGTACACAAATTAGTGAATCCGTTGCTGTGGGAGCGTTTATTACAGCAATTGCAACCGATGCAAATGGTAACTCTTCTGAGTTTTCTGCCTGTATGGCTGTTCAAAGTGGCATTACTCCTTTAATTACAAATAATAGTGGGGATACTTCACTTTGTGATGGCGATTCTATTGTTTTAACATCGAGTCTTGCCGATTCATATACTTGGTCAAATGGAGATACAACACAATCAATTGTTGTTTATAATGCTGGTACGTATTCTGTAACTGTTGATTCTGCTGGTTTTATTGGCAGCTCTCAATCGGTAACAATTGTTGCCAATCCAAAACCTTCGGTTTCTATTAGTGGGCTTACACTTATTTGTAATGGTGGATCTACTACACTTACTGCTACAGGTGCCGATACCTTTGTTTGGACTGACGGACCAAGCACTGCCGTATATACATTCAGCCCCACTGTAACCGATACACTTATTGTAACGGGTACAATTACTGCTACAGGATGTACTGATACTGCTTCTCAAATAGTAACAGTTGAAACTTGTACAGATGTTGCAAGTAATTCGGATAATAAAGTGTTGACTATTTTTCCTAATCCTACTAATAATGGTTTATTTACAATCTCAATTGATAATGCGTTCATATCATCAATTTTGATAGTTGACATGTTGGGGAAAGAAATTTATTTTGTACAAGAATCATCAACTAAAAATGATATAAAAACAATTCAATTAAATGGGGTTGCAAAAGGTATTTATTACATACGTGTAAATACAGAAAGAGAAAGCTTTACAAGAAAAATTGTTTTGGAATAATAGTGTTTAAACGAATTTTATCAAAAAAAGGTTCGATTAACAATTGAACCTTTTTTTGTTTTGAAGTATACATGTCAATTCGTCTTTTAAATTTTAGTTAAAAAGTCAAAACGTCATTTGTTTTTAATGTTTTCGGCCATTTCGTCCTGATAAAAATCAGGTATTCATTGTTTTATCTGTTGGAACAATTTTTGACCTTTATCAATCAAATTGGCAATAGTTTTAACCAACTGCCTATAAATTAAAATAATCATGAACTTGAATAATTTTACAATCAAATCGCAAGAAGCGGTGCAACAAGCATTGCAAATTGCCACTATAAATGGTCAGCAAGCAATTGAAAACGGACATTTACTAAAAGGAATTTTAGATATAAATGAAAATGTTACACCATTTATATTAAAAAAGCTAAATGTAAATACACCAATGTTTACAGCCGCTTTAAATAAAATAGTAGAAGGCTACCCGAAGGTGTCGGGTGGAAATCAATATTTAAGTAACACCGCAAATCAAGCGATAGCTAAGTCATCTAGCTATTTAAAAGAGTTTGGCGATGAATATGTTTCTATTGAGCATTTACTGTTAGGAATACTATCTACAAAAGATACCATTTCGCAATTGATGAAAGATAATGGTGTTACTGAAAAAGATTTAAAAGCCGCTATCAATGAGCTCCGTAAAGGTGCAAAAGTAACCAGTCAAACAGCTGAAGATACCTACAATTCGTTAAATAAATATGCGATTAATTTAAACGAACAAGCCAAAAAAGGAAAGTTAGATCCTGTTATTGGTAGAGATGAGGAAATACGCAGAGTATTACAAATATTATCGCGTAGAACCAAAAATAATCCCATTTTGGTAGGCGAGCCAGGTGTTGGTAAAACGGCTATAGCCGAAGGTTTAGCACACAGAATAATAAATGGTGATGTGCCCGAAAATTTAAAATCAAAACAAATTTATTCCTTAGATATGGGTGCCTTAATTGCCGGTGCTAAATTTAAAGGAGAGTTTGAAGAACGTTTAAAATCAGTAGTAAAAGAAGTGATTGGTGCTGAAGGTGAAATAATATTGTTTATTGATGAGATACATACCCTTGTTGGTGCGGGTGGAGGCGAAGGTGCAATGGATGCAGCAAATATCCTAAAGCCCGCTTTGGCTAGGGGAGAATTACGTTCTATTGGTGCTACAACATTAAATGAATTTCAAAAATATTTTGAAAAAGACAAAGCACTTGAAAGACGTTTTCAAAAAGTAATGGTAGATGAACCTAGTGCCGAAGATGCAATTTCAATTTTACGTGGTATCAAAGAAAAATACGAAACGCATCATAAAGTACGTATTAAAGATGAAGCAATTATTTCAGCAGTTGAATTATCGCAACGTTATATAAACGATCGTTTTTTACCCGATAAAGCAATTGACTTAATGGATGAAGCAGCTTCAAAATTGCGTATGCAAATTAATTCTATGCCAATAGAATTGGATGTTTTGGAACGCAAGATTCGTCAGCTAGAGATTGAGAGAGAGGCTATAAAGCGTGAAAATGATACAAAAAAATTAGAAGATTTAAATAAAGAAATTGCAGAACTTGCCGATGAACGTGCTGATTTAAGAGCAAAGTGGCAAAGCGAAAAAGAAGTAGTTGAAGGTATTCAAAAAGTAAAAGAACAAATTGAGAATTTAAAATTTGAAGCCGAGCAAGCCGAACGTGCTGGTGATTATGGTAAAGTGGCCGAAATTAGATACGGTAGAGTAAAGGAAGCCGAAGCTCAACTAAAAGTGTATGAAACCAAGTTGGTGGAGATGCAGCAAAATGGTTCGCAGCTTATAAAAGAAGAAGTTGATAGCGAAGATATTGCAGGTGTAATATCCATTTGGACAGGTATTCCCGTAGCACGTATGTTGCAGAGTGAGCGAGAAAAATTATTGTATTTAGAGGATGAGTTGCATAAACGTGTAGTTGGCCAAGACGAAGCCATAGAAGCCATTAGCGATGCCATCAGAAGAAGTAGAGCAGGGTTACAAGATACCAAACGTCCAATAGGTTCATTCATATTTTTAGGCACTACAGGAGTTGGTAAAACCGAATTAGCAAAGGCACTTGCAGAGTTGTTGTTTAATAATGAAAATAGTATGACACGTATTGATATGAGCGAATATCAAGAGCGACATGCTGTGAGTCGATTGGTGGGGGCGCCTCCAGGATATGTTGGTTATGACGAAGGTGGACAGTTAACCGAAGCCGTTCGTAGAAAGCCATACAGTGTAATATTGTTAGATGAAATTGAAAAAGCGCATCCTGATGTATTTAACATTCTGTTACAAGTGCTTGATGATGGCCGATTAACAGATAATAAAGGACGTGTTGTAAATTTTAAAAATACAATCATCATCATGACTTCAAATATGGGCTCGCACATTATTCAAGAAAATTTTGAAGAATTGAATGATAAAAATAGAGATAAAATATTGGCGAAAACAAAAGTTGAAGTGTTTGAATTATTGAAGAAAAGTATACGTCCCGAATTTTTGAATCGTATTGATGAAACAATTATGTTTACGCCTCTTACCAGAACAGATGTACATAAAATTGTGGAAATACAGTTTAAAGGTATTGCTAAAACATTGGAAGAAAACGATATTCATTTAACAGCTACTCCAGAGGCAATTGATTGGTTAGCGCAATTAGGCTTTGACCCTCAGTTTGGAGCACGTCCAATAAAACGTGTTATGCAAAAGCGTGTGTTAAATGACTTGTCGAAACAAATATTAGCGGGGAAAGTAAACAAGGGCTCACAAATAGTGATGGATTTATTTAACAATGAGTTTGTGTTTAGAAACCCTATTGAAATCGATAAAAATATAAAATCGCAAAAGGTGAAATAAAAAATACCTAATTCACAAACGGTTCTGATGTATCAGAACCGTTTGTTGTTTTTGAAGAAATAGTTTTTCTGTTTTTGTTGTATGTATTCATTTACAAACAAAATTTTATAACACAATTAAAATGGTTATATTTGTTATGATAATTGTGTATTATGCCTAAAAGTATTACAAAGTTTTTTTTTCTTTTTTCATTATCATTGTCTTTGTCTTTGTTCGTTTATGCTGGTAGCGATAATAATGCTGCTGAAAATAACGATAATACGGACCATGCGATAATTATTGCCAGAATTAAAAAAGAAGATATTGATGTAACTATTCCTTCTGTTATATATACATTTAATGACACCGAAATAAAATTAAAATTTAAAAACCCTGAACATACACGCTTACTTTATAATAACAATAAGGTTAATTTTATTGTAAACGGAGAGGATATGTTGCTTTCATTTGTAAATGGTGAATGTGTTATAAAAAAGCAACTTTCCACTAACGATAAATACATTGCAATATATACCGAGGAGTTTGGTTACAAACAATCCATAATGCCTATTGCTATTTGGCATATTCTAATTCCGGTGTTTTTTTTAATAGCCTTGATTGTGTTTTTTATTGCTAGAAGAAAATAGTGTAACGTTTAAGAAAAACTTTACTAAAACTCAACTCTATAGCCTCCATAAGGGAACCGGCTAAATTGATATTCCTGAATTACTTGTTTACTATCTGCATCATAGGTTTGACGTAGAATGTTTTTTCTATCCAATATGTTTTCGATACTGATAAATAAGTAGTGCGATGTTTTTTTTCTATTCATTTTAAAAGATAATTTTACATCAAAGCGAGAATAGTCTTTTAGTTTTTTTGTAAACGCTTCACTTTCTATATAAACAGCAGTTTTAGCTAGTTGTGATTTTTCCAAATCTATAGGGGTATATCTATTTCCTCCTGCATGGGTGTATTTTAAATCAAGTGAAATAGATTTGTTTTGATTTTTATCTAATGCTAATTCATATCCAAGTAGTGTGTTAAAAACGTATCCGCCATCATAACTTGTGTGATGAGTTTGTCCATCGCTTCCTTTATATGTTGATGTGTATATTGATGTAGTTGTTAAAAAATAAAAGTGATTGCTGAAAAACTTCTCAAGTGTTATTTCAATTCCTTTGTTTTCTCCATCACCATTATTGGCTAAGCTATCTACTAATGGAATTCCATCTAGTGCATTGCCTACATTTATCATTGAAAACGAAGTGCTTCTAAATGCATTCACTGGCACATTGTAAATGTATTGATAATAACTCTCAAATTTTAATCGATAATTTTTTGCGAAGTTATAATCGTAGCCCAAAATCAAATGCCTACTCTTTGTTAGGTCTAAGTGATCATTACTTCTACTATAGGTATCGTTAATAGGGTTGTAGCTATCGTAAAAATAATAAATAATGGGCTGTAATTGGCTGTGTAAGCCATAACCCAAGTTTAAACTCTGTTTTTTTGTAAGCTGATACCTTATGCCTAAACGTGGTTCTATGGCCCAGCTACTATTGAGTGTATATAGTTGATAATGTACACCACTATTAATACTTATTTTTTCGGTAGGTCGGTATTGCCAGTGTGCAAAGCTTTGTATTAAATCAGAGGTTGAACTTTTTACATTAAGTTTAAAAATATGTTTGTTGTACAAAGGGTCATATGACGAAGTTTTTGCGTCAAAATAAATAGTTTGATAAGTAAATCCCGATTTTATTAAATGACGTGCATTTATTTTTGCAACAACGGTGTAGTTGCCTATAAAATTAGCTTCGGTTGATTGGTTTTCAACTGTTCTAAATTTTGATTTGTCAACAACAGATAAGGTATCAATGGTAACTAAAAAATTACTTCCTGAAGTTGATAAAGATATTTTGCCAGATACTTTGGGATTAAAAAAATGTGTATTTGCAATGCCTGTTGCGCCCATGCTAGCAAGAAAAACTAAATCTTCGCCTTTTGATGTAAGCGCCCAATCGCCATTTTTTTGTTTACTATCAAGCAGTGATATTGAACTGGTACCGCCAATACCCCAAAATGTAAATATCCCAGCTTTTTTTGTTGGTATATTTATTTTGTATGAAATATCCTGATACTGTGGGCTAGCCGATACTCCAAAGTGTATTCCCAATTTATTAAAAATTTCAAGCGTAGAATAACGGTAGTTAACTAAGTAAGAACTTCCTTTTTCCTTCGAAATAGGCCCTTCTGCTCCTAACTCTACGCCATTTATACCTATTTGACCTGTAAATTCAGTTTGTTCATTATTTCCGTTTCTCAATTTTAAATCAAAAACTGCGGCCGTTTTATTGCCATACTCTGCTGGAAAAGCACCCGTTAAAAAATCGGAGTTGCCAAGTAAGTTGTTGTTAAGCATACTAATAGGTCCTCCTGTTGCTCCCTGTGCCGAAAAATGGTTGGGATTAGGAATGTCTACACCTTCTAGCCTCCATAATACGCCAAGCGGAGAGTTGCCTCGTACAATAATATCGTTTCGTACATCATTACCTGATGATACACCTGCATAATTTGATACCATTTTACTAGGGTCGCCACGGCTGCCGGCATAACGATTTGTTTCTTCTGCCTGAAAATTTCGAGCACTTACTGTAACCAAATCATTGTTTGCCTTTGTTTTATCTGTTTCAACAACTATTTCTATGGCTTCTGATGAATAAACTTTTTCACGCAATTCAATAGTAAGTACTACTTCTTTTGCCGAACTAATTATAATATTATTCATTACAGCTTCTTCATAACCTATAGATGTAATTTTTATGGATTGACGACCAATAGGCACTTTATCCAAACGAAATTTACCATCCACATCAGTTGTAGAGCCTATTAACGTATCACTATTTAATAAAATGATGTTTGCGCCAAACAAAGGCGATTTAGAATCAGCGTCAATAACTTTTCCCCTCAACGTTTGAGTAAAACTTTGTGCTTTTATTTGTTGAAAAACAAATAAAAAAAACAGAATAATAATATATAATCGTTTAAACATCAAATGGTTATTGGGGATTGTAAAAATAATACATTAAGCTTTAAGTTGCTTTTTTATTTCGATTAAATATTTAATTAACTACCAGGTAGAAGTTAAAACCAATAGTTCCAATTTGTTTTTGTTTTTCAATCATTAACAGTACTTTTATGAAAATTTTAGAGAAGCATGGATAAGGTAAAAATATCAATAGTATCGTACTTAAACGCAAAGCCATTTTTATATGGTTTGCAACAGTCAAAAATTGCTAATGATATTGATTTACAAGAAGACATGCCATCCGTTTGCGCTCAAAAACTCCTTACTAATCAGGTAGATTTGGGTTTAGTACCAGTTGCCGTTATTCCAAGCTTAAAAAACTATCATTTAGTTTCCGATTTTTGTATTGGCGCTCAAGGTAAAGTAGCATCGGTAATGTTGTATAGTAAGGTTCCTTTAAATCAAATTACGAGTATAGTGCTTGATTATCAGTCGCGTACATCGGTAAAGTTGGTTCAGGTATTAGCAAAACATTGGTGGAAAATAAGCCCTAATTGGGTGCCTGCCGAAAACGGTTTTGAACAAAAAATAAATGATACTACTGCTGCGGTTATTATTGGGGATCGCACATTTGATTTAAATGGTTCATTTCCATATGCTTATGATTTGGCCGATGAATGGTATAAACTTACCAATTTACCATTTGTTTTTGCATGCTGGGTATCAAACAAACCGCTTGTAAATGAGTTTGTTGCAGAATTTAATAAGGCCCTTCAGCTGGGTTTGGATAGCCGAACCGAACTTGTAAGTAAAATGAGGCTAAATGATTATAAAATTGATGTAAATCATTACCTCAACCAAAACATAAAATATAATTTCGGACCCACTCAAAAACACGCTTTACATCTGTTTTGGGACTATATTTCAACACTTTAACCGCTTTTTATTTAAAATATTGAAAAAACTGTTAAATGTTCACTCAAAAAAATAGTAAATGTTTATCTTTTTTTATTATGTTTGCATTTAACTAGTTTATAATTAATTAAAGCGCTATCTAATTTTTAATATTTCGGCTATGGTAAAAAGAATTACGTACTTGTCGGTTTTATTCCTTTTTTCTGTCTCTATTGTTTCGGCACAAAAATCAGCATTTCAAAAAAGTGAAGACATGATAAAAATGTTTAATGCTGAGCAACGTTTTTATGCGGGCGATTATCAAGGTTCATTAAACATTTACAACGATTTGTTGGTAACAAAACCGAACGATGGAAATATTCTTTTTCATATTGCGGAATGTCAGTTCAAATTAGGTCAATATCAACTAGCTGCCGAAAATGCTAAAAAAGCAAAAGGAGTTGATGCTAAAGCCAATGAAGGCATTTCATTGTTATTAGGGCAATTATATCACATGGAAGGCAATTTAGATGAATCACTAAATGAATTTAATGCTTATAAAACTTTAATAGGAGCTAATCCTAAAAAAGTGAAAGAAAGTGATATAGATTTATATCTGTCTCAAGTAAACACCGCAAAAACATTAATGGCTACAGCTGTTAACGTAAGTATACAAAATGCTACTGATATTATTAATTCTGAATATGATGAAAAAGCACCATCTGTTACTGCTGATGGCAAAACCCTTGTTTTTACATCTAGAAGACCTGGTAAATCAAGTGCTTTAGATATTGAAGGCGATAAAAAGTATTTCGAAGATATTTATATTGCACGTTGGGATTCTGTTAACAAAAAATGGGGACAAGCAGAGCTTCTTCCAGGTACTATCAATACTGAAGGACATGATGCTTGTACAAGTATTTCACCTGATGGAAAAGAGATATTTATTTACAAAAATGATATTGATGGCGAATCTCGTGGTGGTGATGTTTACGTATCTAAGCTTAGTTCGTCAGGAAAATGGGGTGCGCCAAAATCGTTAGGCAAGCCAATTAATACTACTTATTTTGAAGGTGGTGCTTGTATTTCACCTGATGGGAATACACTTTATTTTGTGAGTGAGCGTCCGGGCGGATATGGTCATGCTGATATATACATGGCTAAACGTAAAGATAGAACACTTTGGGATGTACCTGTAAATTTAGGAGCAGATGTAAATACTGCAGAAGATGAAGGAGGTATTTTTCTTGCCGCTGATGGGAAAACCTTGTTTTTTACTTCTCAAGGTTACAATTCAATGGGAGGTTATGATATTTTCAAAACTGTTAACGAAAACGGAAAATGGTCTAAACCTGTTAATTTAGGTTACCCAATTAATACTATCAATAACGATATGAGCCTTACTTTATCTGCTGATGCACAAACCGGTTATTTTGTTAGCGATAGAAAAGGTGGTTTAGGTGATTTAGATATCTACAAAATAGATTTAGTGCACTACCCTGTTTTAGAAAAAGAAATGAAATACAAAACCGATTCGTTACCTGCAATGGGTATTTTAAAAGGTACTGTATTTAATGCAACCGATGGAACAGCTTTAGAAGCAGAGGTTGTTATTTTAGACGAAACTGGCGCTAGAGTGGGTAGCACAATGTCAAGTTCTGGCGGAGGAGATTATTTCTTAACACTTTCAACAGCTAAAGTTTACGAAGTAAAAATTGAATTAGAGGGGTATAAACCAATTAACGAAAAGGTAGAAATTAAAGCTACTAAAGGTATAGGCTCACCAACATTAGTGAAACACTATTTGTTGTATAAAAATTAATTTTTATTGATTTGGATTAGAGAAGGCATGTCGGTAAAGCGACATGCCTTTTTGGTTATAAATAGTTGCATTTATATAGTGTGTTGTTATGAGAATAGGTATTGTTTGTTATCCAACGTTTGGCGGTAGTGGTGTTGTTGCCACAGAGCTTGGTAAAGCACTTGCACAGAAGGGGCATAAAGTGCACTTTATTACTTATAGTCCACCTGTACGTTTAGATTTTTTGTCAGGCAACTTGTTTTATCACGAAGTGTCTGTTTCGGATTATCCGTTATTTGAATACCCACCTTATGAATTGGTGTTGTCAAGTAAATTGGTTGATGTTGTTAAATACGAAAAATTAGATTTACTTCATGTGCATTATGCTATTCCGCATGCTTCGGCTGCATATATGGCAAAACAAATATTAGCTTCGCAAGGTATACATGTGCCTTTTATTACCACGCTACACGGAACTGACATTACACTGGTTGGGAAAGATCCTTCATTTGAACCAGCAATTACTTTTGCTATCAATGAAAGTGATGCCGTTACTGCTGTTTCTGAAAGTTTAAAAAACGATACTTATAAAAACTTTCCTAAAGTAAAATCAGATATACACGTAATTCCCAATTTTATTTGTTTAGATGATTATCAGTTTGAACAAAGTAAGTGTCAGAAAAAGCAATATGCTCCAGCGAATGAACGCATTTTAATACACGTGTCAAACTTCCGCAAGGTTAAACGTGTTGAAGATGTGGTACGCATATTTGCTAAAGTAAAACAAAGCATTCCATCAAAGCTAATATTGGTGGGGGATGGACCAGAGCGAACATATATTGAAAAACTGTGTCGTGAATTAGGCATAGCAAACGATGTACGCATGTTGGGTAAAATTGTTAACCCTGAGCAAATATTATCCATTGCCGACTTATTTATTTTACCTTCCGAAACCGAAAGTTTTGGCTTGGCGGCATTAGAGGCAATGGCAAGTAAAGTGCCTGTTATTTCAACAAATTCAGGTGGTTTACCCGAAGTAAATTTAGATGGATTTTCGGGCTTTATGAGCAATGTGGGCGATGTAGATAAAATGGCTGCTGATGCTATTCATATTTTGAAAGACGATGCAGTATTAAACACCTTCAAACAAAATGCATTTGCTCAGGCTAATAAGTTTGCAATAGATAGTATTTTACCTTTATATGAGCAGTTGTATGAAGAGGTGGTAAGGGTGTGATTCTAAAAATGGTAATGTACTTAAAGCCTGCTGAAATTGTTTAATGCAACACCATCACATAGCCTTTATAAACAGTTCCGTTTAGTTCTACTACATAAAAATAAGTGCCATCTTTAACTTCCTGTCCAGAAGTAGTTCTGCCATCCCACTTGTAATTGATACTATTGGAACTAAACATCAAAATGCCCCAGCGGTCGTAAATATCAATTTTAAACCCTTCCAATGCTCTGCCACTTAAATTAACTCTAAACAAATCGTTTATTCCATCTCCGTTTGGTGTAAATACATTTGGTATCTCTATTTGCGGACAATCAATAATCATAAAATCCTGAACAGTATCAGGTAAAGCACACACTTCATTTGAAACCATTGTAATGGTTATTGTTTCGCCCATCATAAATGCTCCTGAAGTAGTATATAATGGCGAATTTGTACCTACCACAACTCCATTACGCTCCCAAATATAGGTAGGTGCAGTGCCTCCATTTGTTGGTGTTGCAGCAAAGGTTACAGCAGTATCAATACACAAGGCTGTAGTTGCTGTGGTACTCAGGCTAACTATTGGAACTGCTACAGGGTTAATTACCAATGTATCTGCAACAGCTACCGCAGTATCCAATGGCGATGAGCTTAATACACGTATTACATAGCTATTTCCTTGAATAGCATTACAAGGTATAGCAGCACTTATTGTCCCATTATTAGTAGAACTTACAAGCGAACCAATATCAACCGCATTAGAAAAATCACCCAATCCATCTGATAGTTGAGCTGTGTATACATTGCCCGCACCTAAAATCCCTGTGCTTGTAAATGGCACATCTACGCTATCGCATCCGCAAAACGGGCTACCTACTATAGTGCCTGCTGCAAGCGTATTGCAAACAATTACAGTATCTTCTTGAATTACTGAAGCTGATATACAGCTGGCATTAGAAGTAAGTATAACAGTAACAATATCACCAAAGTCCATAACTGAGTCCGGGTCAAATGTTGGAGCATTTGTTCCCACATTGATGCCATTTAGCTGCCATTGAAAACTAGGGCTAGTGCCACCATTGGTAATGGTAGCTGTAAACAATGTGGTAGTTGTATCTGTACATATCGAACCATTAAAAGTTGCCGATATTGTTGCTGTAGGTGTAGTAAATGTAGTTGCTGTAAATGCTACTCCATTGGCGCTTCCTATTATTGATGGCGATGAACTCACTACTCTTACTAAATAACCCGAACCGCTTGCAATGCCACATGGTAATGCTGCATCAATTGTTCCTGCATTTGCGGTACTTGAAAGTGTACCAATATTTGTTGGGTTAGTGAAACTTCCACTCGCATCTGATAATTGCACGGTGTATACATTGCCAGCAGTATAGGTGCCTGAACTAGTAAAAGGTACGTCTAACGAATCGCATCCGCAAAAAGGACCTGCTGTAATAACTCCAGTTGTAATAGAGTCGGTGCTTGCTATGCAGGTAATCGTATTGTTGGCTTGTATTGAGTTTGGTACAGCACACTGTGCGTTTGATGTAACAATAACGCTTACAATATCTCCGTTGTTTAAGGTGTTTGTTGTTATATAGCCAATAGAGTCGTTACCAACATTAGCGCCATTTATCATCCATTGATAGCTCGGATTACTGCCTCCATTAGTTGTTGAGGCTGTAAATATGCCTGTATTTGTGCAAAACGACCCCGTTACATTTTCGCTGATAGAGGCTGTTGGTGCAACATTGGTGTTGATTGAAAAGTTGTTAGTGGCATTCCCTACAATGGTAGGCGATGAGCTAATTACACGTACTTTATAGCTAGCGCCTGTTAACGTTCCGCATGGTATGGTTGCGTTTATTGTTCCGTTGCCTGTTGTACTTGTTAGTGTACCTATTGTTGTAGGGGATGAAAAGCTGCCCGAACTATTAGATAGTTGGGCTGTAAATGTGTTGCCTCCGTTATAACTTCCTGTTGCTGTGAAAGGAATAGTTAGTGCATCACAACCACAATAAGGGGCGCCTGCAGCTACTCCTGCACCAATAGTTATTGAGTCAATAGAACAACTGATTAGGTTATATGCATTGGCTGTTAATGGAGATGCACATGCTGCGTTAGAGGTTATCACCACACTTATTGAATCGCCATTGTTAAGGAATGTGCTTGCATTATATCCTAATGAATCTATACCTACGTTTACACCATTTAGTTGCCACTGAAAACTAGGACTGCTGCCACCATTTACAACAGTAGCAGTAAATGTTGCTAAGTTGGAACAAAAAGAACCGCTTACATTTGGCGTAATACTTACTGTTGGTGTTACTACAGCATTGATTGTAAATGCTGTTCCATTTGTTGAACCTGTAACAACAGGATTAGAGCTAACAACTCGTACTAAATAATTGCCTCCAGTACTTGCTCCGCAAGGGATAGTTGCATTTATTGTTCCGCTATTTGCTGTACTTGTAAATGTACCAATATTGGTTGGCGAGGTAAAGCTACCACTTGCATTTGATAATTCTACTGTATATACATTGCCTGCATTATAAGTTCCCACACTAACAAATGGTACACTTATTACGTCACAACCACAAAATGGACCTGCTGCAATGGCTTGTGTGGTTATAGAGTCGATAACTGTTGCTGTTAAAGTAATGTCATCCACAGCAAAGGAAGGCGCATCCCCCAAAGCATTATCATTATTTACCCAACTAAATCCAATTTTTACATTGGGGTTATTATTTGCACTTGCTGGTAACGATTGCTGATAAGTAGTCCACGTGCCAACCTGAGGAAAGCATAGTGTGGTTTTGGGAAGGTCAAATAACTGCGACCATGTAGTGCCATCAAAGTACCATAAAATAGTGTTATCGTTTGTGCCTTCACCACCTTCTATGTAATCAAACTGAAGCACAATGTTAGATTGGCCTGTGCAATTAATTGTTGGCGATTCTGCTCTTGAATCGGTTAGTATGGCAAATGTGCCCCCTAGGCCATCATTTACATATGCAGCTCCTTGATCGCCAAAAGTGTTGAAATTAGCACTAATATGTAAGCAGTCGTCTGTTCCGTTTTGTGCTGCACAGTTTCCTGCCGAAAAACCTTCTTCGGCAGCGCTTACGTACCAGTTATTGTTATCTAAGCCATTTGTGCTTGTATTGAAAACACTCCAAGAACCATTTACTCCTGTAAAACCTGTTGCTAAACAGTTACTTGCGCAATTATTGGTGAAATTTTCTGTCCAAAAAGCTTGTGAATAGCTACTTGACGATAAAACAAGTAGAAGAAACAGTGCCATAAAAGCAGTGTTTTTCATCACGTTTAATGTCCTTAAAAAGCGGTAGTGAGTTGTTTTCAACGTACTTTTTGTAGCTAAATTATTTATAAGTTTCCAAATATAATACAATTTTAAAACATTTTTAAAACATTAGCTTTGAATAACATTACTAAACCCTTTCAATTTAAGTGCATCACAATTGAATGATGTAGTTTTTAATAAAAAAAATAATAACAAAAAAATGAACGCTTGCAGCGTTTAATTTTTTATATAAGAAATGAATGTCTAATTAGATAATAATATGGCTAATATTGTTATTCAAAACATGCTTTTACATGTATTGTACAAAAACAAATAATTTTTTTTGTTTAAACGATAAAAACAACACATATTATTTACTTTAGCAAATCAAACTTTCAAAAATGAAGTATTTTTTACCATTTTTATTTAGCGTCATTTTTTTACATTTTATTATAAAAAGTAATGCTCAAGCACCTCAAAAAGATTTTCAGGTAAGGGGCAATATTGAAATTGAGTTTCCCATAAATAAGCGAGTTGTGCTGGAAACACAATATCAAACTAGGTTCATTAATAATGCTACTTCATATTCATTATCAAGATTTTATTTTGGAGGAGGGTATAAAATAACAAAAAACTTAAAGTTTTCGGCAGCCTATTTATACGGTATTAGAAAAAAAACTGAATCTACACTCAGTCACAGACATCAGTTTAGAGCTGCCCTAACGTATAAAAAAAAGCTAGGTAACTTTTTATTGCTAAATAGATTTATGGGAGTAATGCAAATTAAGGATTACTACTCATCACCAGAAGGAAAACAATTACGAGATTTTTATATCAGAAACAAGATTACATTAAGATACAAGGGCGTAAAAAAAATAATGCCATTTATTGCTGAAGAGAGCTTTTATAAATTTGATATCAAGTACTACGAAAAAAACTACAACCGAACACGACTATTTGGCGGTTTTTTATATACAATCAATGATAGCTGGCAATCTGAAATTTGTTATGTCATTGAATACAATTACAATTCAAAAATTCCGTTAAATAATTACTTTCTATCATTAAGTTTGTCAAAAAGTTTTTTCTAGTTGCTGAAATTTTGAAATGATGCATTAAAAAGCTACTTTTAATAAAATTTACTCATTTTGATTATATCTTTTATAAGCGTATTTATTGAATTTATAGCATCACTTCAACGTATCACGCAAATGATAAAATATTACACATTAACATTACTTGTGCTGCTTGTACTGAATAATAAAATTCTAGGGCAGTGGAATCAAAACCCTTCTTTAAGCACACCTGTATCCGTATTTTCTGCTGGACAAAAAGAGCTACACTGTGTTGTAGATGGAAAAGGGGGCATAATTATTACCTGGGAAGACAACAGAAACAATAATGGTAACTCCACAGACATTTATGCACAAAGACTTGACCAATCAGGTATTCCTAAATGGACTTCAAATGGAATTGTAGTGTGCAACAACATTGCTAAACAAAAAAATACAAGTATCGTAGCATCTTCTGATGGAAGTGCAATTATCACTTGGGAAGACGACCGTGCAGGTAACACAGATATTTATGCTCAAAAAATTGATTCAACTGGTAATCCACTTTGGGCAACAAATGGTGTTGTGATTTGTAACAAAGCCACTACACAAAACAATCCTAAGGTAGTTAGTGACAATGCTGGAGGCGCTATCATTGTTTGGGAAGATTCTGCAAATTTCTATTATGACATTTACGCTCAGCGAATAAATAATTTGGGAGTAATTCAATGGACGAACAATGGAGTTGCAATTTGTACCTCAGTAAACCAACAGATTAATCCTAAAATTGAAGAAGATGGTGCTGGAGGAGCAATTATTACTTGGCAGGATAGAAGAAATTCGAACGATTATAACATATATGCCCAAAGAGTTGATTCAAACGGACAAAATCTTTGGACAGCAAATGGTGTAGTAGTATGCAATGCTTTGAATACTCAAAACAACCCTAGAATTGAGCCTGACGGAGCAAATGGTGCATATATAAGTTGGGTTGATAAAAGAAATGGAATAGACTACGATGTTTATTTACAACATATAAATAGTAATGGTACCTCAACATGGACCAATAATGGCGTAGTAGTTTGCAATGCAACTGGTAACCAGTCAGGAGTTGATATGAAGTATTTAGGCACTAATGGGATATTGATTAGTTGGAAGGATTCTCGGTTGGGTTTAAATTCACAAATATACTATCAACTTATTACTACACAAGGCTCGCCTGTTGTTGCTCAAAATGGAGTTCAGTTATCATCAGGTATTAAGGCTGCTAACACGAATGCTATATTATCAGCAAATGGCGAAGGAGTTGTAGTTTGGCAAGATTCTATTTCATTAACAGGTTGGGATATAATGGCACAAAAAATAAGTGCTAATGGTACAATACTTTGGTCGGCAGGTGGCAACATTGTATGCAATGCTCCCAACGACCAAGTAAACGCAAGCAATGTGAGTGATAACAATGGTGGTGCTATTTTTGCTTGGGAAGACTACAGAAACAATTCCGATTACGACATTTATGCAAATCGTATTGAAGATAATAGTACAGGCGTTTCTATACTTCAAATTGATGATGCTAATGCTGCAAGGTGTTTTCCAAACCCTGTTAATTCATCCACTCAATATTTTACAATCATTTCAGCATATAGAACAAACAGTGTAATTGAAATTTATAATTCAATTGGCAAACTAATTTTTGAGAGTAATACAAATAATAATGGCGAACTTTTATATAGTACTGAAAGTTTATCAAATGGATTATATTTTGTTCGGCTTAATCACATAGAAAAAAACAAGAATATTTTAGAACACATTAATTTTGTTGTAAATAAATAAGTTTAAGAATGATAAAAAAATCAGCCTATATAATTTTATTGATAAGTTGCATTAGCTTTAATGGGTGCAAAAAAGAACCTGGCGAGGGAGGGAGTTCACGAATAAGAGGAAAAGTTTGGGTAAAAGATTACGATCCATTTTTTAGTTATATACAAGGAGAATACTGGGGCGCTGACATAAAGGCAATGTTAACGTTTGGCGACAATATTTCTCCCGACATGACATCAGAAACAAATTCAAATGGTGAATTTGAATTTTTATATTTACAAAAAGGGAAGTATAAATTAACTATTTATAGCAAAACGTTGAAAGATACAACTAACCCCTCTGGATTAATAGCTATCGAGAAAACGATATTTATTAAAAACAGGAACGAAACAATTGATGCTGGCACTTTTACAATTCAAAATTAAAAATCCTATGATGGCTAAAAAATATTTGATTCTAATAACGCTTGTATTTATTGCGATTAAAGGTTTTTCCCAAAGTAAAAAAACAATAAAAGCGCAAAAAATAAAAACAATTATCGAAACAAAAACAGAAGGAGCGAAAACAATTACCGAAAGTAAAATTATTTACGATAAAGATGGCAATCCAACAGAAATTGTTGATTATAATAAAGAAGGGCAAATAAAATCAATTCACAAATTAAAATATAATAGTGAGGGCGATGAAATAGAAGACCTTGAATACAATAGCTCCAACAACTTGGTAGAAAAAAAAATAACCAAATACAGTTTAATTGGCGAAAAAACAGAAGAAGTTTATTTTGACGCAGCAGGCAAACAAATAAAAAAAACAACTTATACCTACGATTCTAAGGGATTAAAAACTGAAAAAAAAACAACAGACGATTCGGGGAAAGTAATTAGCGTTAAACATTATACGTATACAAAATAATCACCCAACAAGAAACTAAAACAGTATTGGTTTGCAATTATATCCAGACATATTAAATGAATTTTCTACCATCACACTTGAAAAAATGGATGGGGTGAAATTGATGGATAGAACAGACACCAAATTCATATTTAATAAAAATATATTAAATCAAATACTTATAAAACTTCAAAATAATTACCTCGTTCTTGAGGTAAATGGCTGTAAGGTTAGCAGGTACGAATCGCTTTATTTTGATACCATCAATTATGATTTATATCACAAGCACCAAAATGGAAAGTTGAATCGCTTTAAGGTTCGATTCAGAAAATATGTAGAGTCGAATTTGCATTTTTTTGAAATAAAGTTTAAAAACAACAAAGGTAGAACTGTCAAAAACAGAGTGAAGCAAATGGAGATTAATGGCGAAATAAAAGAAAAAGCATTATCTCTTTTGGCAGAAAAAACGCCATTTGCATCCACCGACTTAGAAGCAAAATTTTGGGTTAATTACTCTAGAATTACACTTGTAAACAAATATACCCCTGAACGAGTAACCCTAGACCTTAATTTACATTTCAAAAATAACACCCAAACCAAACATATTGAAAACATTGTAATTGCCGAGGTAAAACAAGAAAAAGTTTCTAATTCTTTTTTTGTGAATTTAATGAAACAATTGCATATTCGTGAAGGAGGAATAAGTAAGTATTGTTTGGGGGTAATTAGTTTAACTCAAAACATAAAACATAATAATTTTAAAGCAAGTATTCACTTTTTAAACAAGATAAACAATGTTACTTCTACAAGCGCTTAATGATGAAAATGTACAAACAGCATTTGTGCTTTTCGAAAAGCTTTCAACCAAATTTTTTATGCGATTGCTTATCGACCTGTTTTCAGTTATCGTTCTAGTTCGCTTTATATACTTTCCTATTTATCAAAGCAGAGAATTTTTTTTCCCGTTTTTCATCTTTAATATTATCATATTTTTAATCACTTTTCTGCTAAATAAAGTAGAAATGAGTATGGGGGCTGCTTTTGGTTTGTTTGCAGTTTTTTCAATGTTGCGATACAGAACGGAAGGTATTTCAATGAAAGATATGACCTATTTGTTTCTTGTAATCGCTTTGGGTTTGCTTTCGGCTGTTACAAAAGGTAACTGGGATGAATTAACATTGATTAATTCAATTATATTATTAATTACCTATTTACTAGAAAGCAATATATTGATAAAAAAAGAAGCTTCTAAATTCATACAATACGAAAACATTGAAATGATTAGACCCGAACAACGTAGCGAATTAATAATTGATTTAGAAAAACGCACTGGAATAAAAATTAACCGAATAACTATAGATAAAATTGACTTCCTAAAGGATACTGCACTTATCAGAATATTTTATTTTGAATAAGAGTATATTGGAATCGAATACTGAAATCAATTATCGTTGTAAAACAATGATTTTAATTTTAGTTATATGATTTAGGTTTTAGCGAACTAAGTGAATAAAACCTTTTCCATCCGAAACGGTACCATCATTTGCCTCGCCCGAAATAATATAATAATAAACCCCTTCTTTGCATTTTAAACCAGCAGTTGTATAACCATTCCATCCATCGTTTAAGCGTTGTATTTCGCTAACCAAAATCCCCCAGCGATTGTATATTTTACAATTTATTGAACGCATATCTGTACTGATAACTTTAAATACATCGTTTACGCCATCTTCGTTTGGAGAAAATATAGATGGAACAACAAAACCAGCTACTACCGTTGGTGGTGGTGCATCAATTACTTTAAAATGTGCAATTACAGTATCTTTTTCCGAGAAGGTAACGCTTACTGAATCCGAAAGCGTAGATGGTGAAAGAGTATTTTGCCTAATTTCCCAATAGTCAAAAACGTAATTTGCGTTAGGAGTAGCTTTCAAAAGTGTTTGTATCCCACCAAAATAAGGTGCTTCATAAATATAGTTTGATGGATTTATACTGTTTATTTTTATATTTCCACTTCCTACTGGGTACACGTCAAATAAAATGTCGTAAGGGCCAGATAGTGAATAACAGTCAATAAGACCCTGAGTTAAAGCACTGCAACGTGCACTAATTTGATTTCTAAATGCGGCTACATTTGCTTGCCATCCACTATAAGGTGCTCCCCAGGTGCTACATTGACGTTGCATTTCGGGTTCAATTACCGCAATCATACTGTCGTATAAAGGCAATGTAAACGAGCAGTTTAGGGTGGTATTCATTAAATCGATATATCTTGCTTGATAGTATTGTTTAAACCCAGCATTTGCCATTAACGAATTTAATATTGTTGTATGGCCTTGTCCTCCCGGGTCAGGTAACGATTCTACATTACAAGGGTCGGCATTGGGTGAAGGATCAGGAACACCTGTATAATTGATATAATGCCCCATAATAGCATCCAAATCCCATAGTGTATAGCGCCATTTCTTTTTGTCGCCAGTTTGAGCTAAGCCCCTCCACCAAGCTGTATTCCAGTCTAACCAATCTGATGTTACTAACCAGGAGTTAAATACAAAGTAGTCAACAAAACTTTTTATGTTAAAAACCGATTCTACGTAATCGTAGTTTGATTGAATAGACATGTCGTTTGACGTAATATAATTCTTTAATGCATCCCAATCTGTTTGTGCTTGCGTTCCGCCATAGGCGCTCCATGTAGCTCCCCAGGTTTGCAAAAACTGAATACTATCTTCTGGTTGATCGTAGTAATAATCTGTAAAGTCCGAATCGTCTACTTTTTCACGTACATCATAAACTCCCCAATATATACCATTAACATATACTATTGCCGGTGCCCAGGTACGCTCGTCCAAATGTAAACCTCCTCTTTGCGATAAAGTATGGGCATAAGCATCTCTAATATGAGCACCGTTGGTTTCAAATGGATAGTTATCGTTGGCTGCGGCTTTAAAAATTATCCGCTGGAACGAGTCTCTTGGTTTGTTTGTAAATAAAGGGTAGTTGATCCCATAATTATAACCAAACTCATCTTTTGAAATATAATCAAATCCTCTTTGGTTGTAGGCCCATGAATCATTGCCATGTTTGTTTGTTTCACCGTTGGTTTCTGCCACTAGCACTTTATTTTCATCAAAATATTCCAATCCTGTTTCAGGTTCTATAAAATTTCCGGCCAATAAATCATCCGTTTGCTCACCAAATACTGATGCTACAGCAATCGTATGATTTTCGTTTATAAAATAGGTATTGCTTTCTACAAAGCTTGCTGGCGTTAATGGATCAGAGCTGAATGTTTTGGCTCTTAACACCGTAGTGGTAGAAATCGTAATTGGACTAGTGTAAAGAGTGGATGTAATGGTGGGTACAGAGCCGTCAGTTGTATATCGTATATCAAATGTTGCACCCAAGGGCGATAGCGTTATTGTTTGTGGAGATGTGTAAAAGCCGGCAGGAACATCCATTGCTGGGCGAACAGCATATTCATTATTAGCACCAGTATTTGCACTTGCTGGGGTTGGTGAAATAAAAACACTCCACGTTGATGCACCATCAGTTGTTCTTCCTCTCGAATGGTTTGTTTGTGTAGGATTTAATACAATTGACTCCAAAATAGTTGCCGAAGGGTCTGAAAAAACAATCGCTTCAGGTCGTGTTTGAGTTAAACTAAAATTTGAATGAACTTCAGCGCCAACAACTGTATTTTTTCCAGAAGCCCATATTATTAAATATCCATTTGCTGCAATAGAAACGCCTGCTGGTATGGCCCATTTTGTTGGGTTATTTATTTTGTCGCTCAAATAATAACCAGCCAAATTTACTGTGGAGCTCCCCGCATTATACAGTTCAATCCAATCGGGTGTTTCGGCATAACTATCAATAATAGTGCTTACATTCGAACAAGAAAATTCATTAATTAATACTTGGCTATTGGCAGTATTGCTAAAACTAAAAATAGTTGCTAAAAGCCATAATAAACCACTATAATTTTTCAAATTCATGGAAAACAGTATTAAATGATGATACATTACATGGCTAAGATATACATATATACATTAATTTCCAATCTCAAAATTGCATATTCCACCAATCTGTTATCTTTGTAATGAGAATGAGGATTGTTTTCCTAACAGAAAATAACCTCAAGAATTACTGTTTTATTAAATCGAAAAGAGATAGATGTCACTTACAAATACCGAAAATAAGAGAAGAATTAACGCTCCTGTAGAGGAAAGTGTACTTTTAAAAGCTTTTGAGCTAATGTGCACCGCTAAAGCGATGGCGGAGTTGTACGAAGCAAATAAAGAAATAACCGCAAAGTATGTACATGCTACTTCACGCGGGCACGAAGCTATTCAATTGGCTTTGGGTTTACAATTAAAAGCTCAAGATTATTTGTCGGCTTATTACCGCGATGATAGCACGCTTTTAGGTATTGGTATGCAACCCTATGAGTTGATGCTTCAGTTGTTGGCTAAGCGTGATGACCCTTTTTCTGGTGGTAGAACCTATTATTCACATCCTAGCTTAAAACGCGAGGGTTTTCCTAAAATTCCTATGCAATCGTCTGCTACAGGTATGCAAGCAATACCTACAACGGGTGTAGCAATGGGAATTCAATACCTCGAAAAACAAAATCTTTTGCCCGATTACGGTGCTGATAAACCCATTGCTGTTTGTTCGCTTGGCGATGCGTGTATTACCGAAGGCGAGGTGGCCGAAGCTTTTCAAATGGCAGTTTTGAAAAAAATGCCCATTTTATATGTTGTTCAGGATAATGAATGGGATATTTCGGCCCATGCGCGCGAAATTAGAGCGCAAGATGCTACTGAATATGCCAAAGGTTTTAAAGGCCTAGAAACAAGAACCATTGATGGAACCGATTTTATAAAATCATATACCACCATTAAAGAAGTGATTGCCACTATCCGTAAGGAAAGACGCCCTTTTTTAATTCATGCTAAAGTACCTTTGTTGAATCACCATACCTCAGGTGTACGTAAAGAGTGGTACCGCGATGATTTGGTGGAGGCCCAAAAGCGCGACCCTTTCCCAAAATTCCGCAATCAGCTTATTGTTGCAGGTTTTGATGTGGCCGAACTTGAAACTATTGAAAAACGTGCTCAACAAACCGTTGAAGCCGATTATCAAAAAGCGCTATTGGCCGAAGACCCAAGACCCGAAGATTTATTTAATCACGAGTTTGCACCAACGCCTGTAACCGAAGAAAAAGGACAGCGCGAGCCTCAAGGCAAAGAAAAAACCGTAATGGTTGATTCGGCTTTGTTTGCAATACGTGAATTGATGGAAAAACACCCTGAAAGCCTTTTGTACGGACAAGATGTTGGAGGCCGCTTGGGTGGCGTGTTTCGCGAAGCAGCTACCTTGGCGCAAACCTTTGGCGACCACCGTGTGTTTAATACACCTATACAAGAAGCATTTATCATTGGAAGCACCGTTGGTATGAGTGCTGTAGGCTGTAAACCCATTGTGGAGGTGCAGTTTGCCGATTACATTTGGCCAGGCTTAAATCAGTTGTTTACCGAAGTAAGCCGTTCGTGTTATTTGTCGAACGGTAAATGGCCTGTAAGTTGTATTATTCGTGTGCCTATTGGTGCTTATGGTAGCGGTGGTCCTTACCATTCATCAAGTGTAGAAAGTGTGTTGGCAAACATAAGTGGTATAAAAATTTGTTATCCATCAACAGGTGCCGATTTAAAAGGTTTGATGAAAGCTGCTTATTACGACCCTAATCCAGTAGTAATGCTTGAGCACAAAGGCCTGTATTGGAGCAAAATAAAAGGTACTGAAGATGCCCGTACCATTGAGCCTGACGAAGATTATATTATACCACTTGGCAAAGCACGCATTGTGCAAGCTGCCGAACCTACAGCCGATAAATCAACCATTACAGTGATTACTTACGGAATGGGCGTGTATTGGGCTAAAAATGCGGCAAAAGCATTTCCTAATCAAGTAGAAATTATTGATTTGCGTACCATCAATCCGTTGGATGAAGAAACAATAATAGCATCCGTAAAAAAGCATGGAAAATGCATGGTGCTTACCGAAGAGCCTTACAACAATGGTTTTGCACAGGCACTTGCCGGACGTATTTCAAAAAAATGCTTTGAATATTTAGATGCTCCTGTAGAACTTGTTGGTGCCGAAAATTTACCAGCTATTCCGTTAAATTCTGTTTTAGAGGCAACAATGCTTCCTAATGCAACAAAGGTGGAGAAAGCGATGGGGGAGTTGATTAATTATTGATTGTTTTAGGGCACAACGTGTAATATTTGCTTGGCTTGCAATCCAAACCTAAATATTATGGGATTTTAAATCCCAAGCTATATGGTTCGGATTGCAAATTTGAACCAGCGGGGTAGCATTTTAAATATAAACATTTAGAATGGGTCAAATTCTATATTTTTCGGTTTTTCGAAATATGGGTATTTAATAATTTTTATTTTGTCAATATCTCCGTTCTCGTCTATAATAAATTCTTGGTCTGCATACGTCCCATTAATTACTCGCTCTATTTGATTTATTGTGTAAATTCTAAATTCAGCATTGTACATGTAGAATGTTGGTGTATTTATAATAAAAATTCCTTCAATTTTAAAACTTCTAATATTCTTATTTAGTTCTTTATATTTTTTTTCAAAATGTTCTGCTAAAAGGAATTGATTGTCTCTGAACCAATTTGTTTTATTCCTTAAAGTTTCATTGTAAGATTTACTATTTTTCGAACCAATTGCAAATGCATTGAAATCATTTTTCTGATTTACAATATCATATTGTAACCCTCCCTATTTTCGGACTGTGATTTTCTTTACAAATTAAAAACATTTTTGTTATTGTTGTTTTT
>JBASCV010000007.1:0-2509 GCA_049651825.1 Bacteroidia bacterium | reverse complement strand
CAAAAGTACCAGATTTTGACAGAACAAAAATTATAACGCCTGGTACCAAGCAATTGCTTACTGAACTTGGTCCCGAAAAGTTTGCAAAGTGGCTGAAAGAACAAAAGCAAATACAATATACCGATACTACGTTTAGAGATGCCCACCAATCGTTATTGGCTACACGTGTAAGAACAATGGATATGTTGGCTGTTGCCGAAGGTTTTGCGCGTAATCATCCGCAAACATTTTCGATGGAAGTGTGGGGCGGAGCAACGTTTGATGTGGCATTGCGCTTTTTACACGAGTGCCCTTGGAAACGTTTGCAATTGTTGCGCGAAGCCATTCCGAATATTTTGTTGCAAATGCTTATTCGTGGTTCAAATGCTATAGGATACACTGCTTACCCCGATAATTTGGTGGAAAAATTCATTGAAAAATCGTGGGAAAATGGGGTGGATGTGTTCCGCATTTTCGATTCGTTGAATTGGGTAGATAGCATGAAAGTGAGTATTAATGCCGTAAGAGAGCGCACCGGTGGTATAGCCGAAGTGTGTTTTGGTTATACGGGCGATATTTTAGATAAATCAAAAACCAAATATACATTACAGTATTATTTGGATATTGCCAAACAGTTAGAAGATGCTGGTGCGCACATTATTGGTATTAAAGATATGGCTGGCTTATTGAAGCCCTATGCTGCCGAACTGCTTATTTCAGAACTTAAACGCACGGTTAGTGTTCCAATACATTTACACACACACGATACATCATCCATGCAAGGTGCCATGTATTTAAAAGCAATTGAAGCAGGTGTTGATGTGGTAGATGTTGCATTGGCATCCATGTCGGGGCTTACATCGCAACCCAACTTTAACTCCATGGTTGAAGGCTTAAAAAATACGCCTCGTCATCAGGAGTTTAACATGCAGTCGCTTAACGAATATTCCAACTATTGGGAAACCATTCGCGAGCATTATTATCCGTTCGAATCAGGGTTAAAAGCAGGTACTGCTGAGGTGTATAAACACGAAATTCCGGGCGGACAATACTCTAACCTGAAGCCACAAGCGGTATCATTAGGCTTGGGCGATAAAATGGATGAAATTAAAAAAGCCTACGAAGATGTAAACGAATTGTTTGGCGATATTGTGAAAGTTACCCCATCATCAAAAGTGGTGGGCGATTTGGCGCAGTACATGGTATCCAACGGATATTCAAAAGAAGATATATTGGCAAAAGGAGATAAAATTTCGTTTCCACAATCGGTAAAAAGTTTCTTTAAAGGCGATTTAGGACAACCCTATGGCGGTTTTCCTGAAAAATTACAAAAGTTGATTTTGAAAGACGAGAAGCCGTATACCGAGCTACCCAATGCGCACATGAAGCCTATTGTTTTTGAAACAGAGTTGGCCGATTTTTATAAAAAGTTTGATAGCAGCCTTACGCTTCTTGATTTTTTATCGTACAAGTTTTACCCGAAAGTGTTTGAAGAATACTATGCACATTATCAGCAATACGGCAATGTGAGCTTTATTCCGAGTTTGGAGTTTTTCTATGGCATGAAAAACGGACAAGAAATAATGATTGAAATAGCGCACGGTAAAAACATGCTTGTGAAATTAGAGTATGTAGGCGAACCCGATGAAAATGGCGTGCGCACTGCATTTTTTAAACTAAACGGGCAAGGACGTGCAGTTGAAATAAAAGATAAAAACATACGCATTGAAAAACAGTTGAACCGCAAAGTAACCGGTGCCAACCAAATTGGTGCACCTTTGCAAGGCATGATTTCTAAAATATTTGTTAAAGCAGGCGATACTGTGCCTAAAAATGCACCGTTATTTACTATTGAAGCCATGAAAATGGAAACAACCATTACAGCAAACCAGCCGTACAAAATAAAATCAATTGAACTTGCCGAAGGTAAAATGGTGGATGCTGATGATTTGGTGATTGAAACGGAGGGGGTGTAAAAATAACAGGCGGCTAAAAAAAATGCCCCCGATTCTGTAATTAATTTAGTGTATCTATAATTTGTTTATTAGTCTAAATTAATTCACAGAATCCGTTAATTGAGGTACTTCTCTTAGCCGCCATAACCATACAGGCAAGCGTAGGACGGCTTATAGGTAATAAATTACATACAATGTATGCAACTAAAAATAAAAAATAAACGTCTAAACAAAAACTAATAAAAATTACATGAAAAAAATATTTACAATTTCAATTGTGGTATTGATATATTCAATGTCATTTAGTCAAACTCAATGCGTTTCTTTATCAGGATACAATAACGTATATCTGGACAGCGTGTCGGTGAATGATGTAGCTTACCCTCCCGGATCAGCTTTTATAACCAGTGGAAATATTCAGTACATCAAGCCTCATGTTGGAAATATGTATCAATTTATTACAGGAGATTCATTAATGTATATTGGTGATATTGATATTAATATTTCCACCTCAAATTGTACAAATCGCACCTTGACTTTTTCAGTAATTTACTTGAATGGATTGGCTATTGATG
>JBASCV010000006.1:0-14987 GCA_049651825.1 Bacteroidia bacterium | reverse complement strand
GCTTTTTTATTTGTATCTATTGTCTCTTTTATTCAAATCTCAATGCTTCAATAGGGTCAAGTTTCGATGCTTTTATTGCAGGATAAAGCCCCGCAAATAAGCCTACAATCATACACAAAATAATACCGCCTATGATCCATAACCAAGGCACAATAAAGCCAACGCCTAGTTGAAATGATATGATGTTACCAATAACAATACCTAAAAAAATGCCTAGCAGCCCGCCCATTTGGCAAATAACAATAGCTTCTACTAAAAACTGACTTCGAATCACACTTTTTGTTGCCCCAATTGCTTTTCTGATACCGATTTCGCGAGTCCTTTCCGTTACTGATACAAGCATAATATTCATTAGGCCTATGGCTGCCCCCAATAATGTTATAATTCCAATAATTGTTGCCCCCGCTGTAGCTTTACCAATAAGCCCAATAAGCATACTTGCTAGGTTATCACTTTTGGTAATTTCAAAATTATTGTCATCTGTTATATGTACATTTCTGATCACCCTGAATGTGCCTATGGCTTCATTAATGGCCGCTTCCATCAGTTGTGCATTGTTTGTTAGCACATTAATGGTAAACGTCATATTGGGAACTGAAAAGTATTGGCGTACATTATTAAGCGTGAGTATCGCTACTTTATCACCGCCAAAACCAGCACTGTTTCCTTTTGATTTAAGAACACCAATTATTTTGTATTTGCCACTTCCAATGGTTATTATTTTGTCAATTGGGTTTTCATTTTCATTAAAAAGTGCATCAACAACATCTTTCCCAATTATTGCAACATGGTTACCATATAGTACTTCCTGTATCGAAAAATTTCTGCCTTGTTCAAGTTCATAACCCGAAGTGGCCATATAATTTTCATCACCGCCAAAAATGCGCATATTGGGGTTTGTTTTTTTTGAACCAAACTTTATGGTTCCAGCACCTGCAGCCATGGTCGATACGGATGGGATTGCAGGGAATGAATAGTCTTTGGTAAAGCGCATGGCTTCATCATAAGTAATACTTTTGTATTTTTTAGGTTTTTTCCCGTTTTTACCTATTCGCAAATTCATTTCACGATTACGTATGGTAAATGTATTGGCCCCCATGCTTGTAAAATTACTATTGATGGATGCTTTGATTGCATCAATGGCTGTAAGAATACCCACCAATGCCATAATGCCAATGGATATAATTAAAACAGTAAGGGTTGTTCTCAGTAATTGAGAACGCACCGAACTTAGCGAAATTTTAATATTTTCTTTTATAAATGAAGCCATAGAGCGCTAAAGCAAATGTAACAAACAAATTTGCAGAAAACTAGTGCTCTATTGTATTTACTATTTTGTAAGTATTGCCGTAACGGTATCGTAATGTACGCTGCTTGTTTTTACGTAATAGGTAAGGTTTATTTGGTCAGCATTTACTAATGTTCCATTTCCAGAAACATTTTGTCCTTGAATAGTTTGTAACGGAATGCTTATGCTGTTGCCTGAAATACTAGCGTATGTTTTTTTATTAAACCCATATAAATAGGCAATAAATACATAAGGCGATAACGAAGAATCCGTGATGGTACAATTATAAGTAGAGGCGCCAAAATCAGTACTGTTTTCGGATACTGCCCAGTTGCCGTGAAATTTTTCCCGTACATCAGTTGTTGTTGGTGTTGGTTCTTCTGTTTCATCTGTAGCACAAGACGCTAAGAATAAGGTGCTCATTAGTATTGTAGCAAACAGAATATTGAATATTTTTTTCATTGTAACGTATTTTAAAATTAGAATAAGTCGTTTAACAATTGGTCATCAACTAGATTTGGAAGTGTTACTTTTAAATCGGGTCTGCGTTCCATTTCTCGTTTAATTGCAAAAATTGAGCCATTATTTCTTGCCCAGCTTCTGCGGGCTATTCCGTTGTTTACATCCCAAAACAACATGGATTTTAATTTTTGTTCGCTTTCATTGCTTCCATCTATTACCATGCCGAAGCCACCATTTATTACCTCGCCCCAGCCAACTCCGCCACCATTGTGTAACGATACCCATGTAGCGCCACGAAAACTATCGCCTACAAAATTTTGAACAGCCATATCGGCTGTAAAGCTTGAACCATCATAAATATTAGATGTTTCACGGTATGGCGAATCAGTGCCTGATACATCGTGGTGATCGCGGCCAAGAACAACAGGAGCTGAAATTTTTCCTTCTTTTATTGCTTTGTTAAATGCTTCTGCAATTTTAACTCTACCGTCTGCATCGGCATATAAAATGCGTGCTTGCGAGCCAACTACCATTTTATTTTCCTGTGCCGATTTTATCCAACGGATGTTGTCATCCAATTGTTGTTTAATTTCTGTTGGCGCAGTTGTGTATAATTCCTCTAATACTTCTGTTGCAATTTTATCGGTTAGTGCTAAATCTTCTGGTTTGCAGGATGTACATACCCAACGGAAAGGGCCAAATCCGTAGTCGAAACACATAGGTCCTAAAATATCTTGAATATAGGATGGGTACTTGAATTCCCTTCTCTCGGTTTCTCCTCTCAAGTGAGAGGAGCTTTTAAACACGTCAGCACCTGCTCGTCCGGCTTCTAACAAAAATGCGTTTCCGTAATCAAAAAAATACATTCCTTTGGCAGTAAGTTTATTAATGGCTGCCGCATGGCGGACTAACGTTTTTTGAACTTCTTTTTTAAATTGTTCAGGCTGTTCAGCCATCATTTTATTCGCTTCTTCAAATGATATCCCAACGGGGTAGTAGCCCCCCGCCCAAGGATTATGTAATGATGTTTGATCTGAACCTAATTCAATTGTTATATCTGCATCTGCAAGTTTTTCCCACAAGTCAACTATATTTCCTTGATAGGCTAATGAAACGGGTGTGTTTTCGGTACGCGCCTTTTCAATACGTGCTATTAATTTATCTAAATCGTCATATACTTCATCTACCCATCCTTGCGAATGACGTGTTTTTACAGCCTTTGGATTGATTTCTGCAATTACACCAATAGCACCTGCAATAACAGCTGCTTTGGGCTGAGCCCCACTCATGCCTCCCAAACCTGCGCTAACAAATACTTTTGGAGCCCCCTCCCCAGCCCTCTTATCAAGGGAGTGGGAATTGTTTATTCTTCTTTGTGCGTTTAATATAGTAATGGTTGTGCCGTGTACAATGCCTTGTGGGCCAATGTACATAAATGAGCCTGCAGTCATTTGTCCGTATTGTGTTACACCTAAAGCATTGAAACGTTCCCAGTCATCGGGTTTACTGTAATTCGGAATCATCATGCCGTTGGTAACTACCACACGAGGTGCTAATTTATGAGAAGGGAATAGGCCTAGCGGATGTGCCGAATACAACACTAACGTTTGTTCATCCGTCATTTCGGCAAGGTATTTCATTACCAATAAGTACTGTGCCCAGTTTTGAAACACCGCTCCATTACCGCCATAGGTAATTAATTCGTGAGGATGTTGTGCCACTGCATAATCTAAATTATTTTGCAACATAAGCATAATTGCAGCCGCTTGCTTTGATTGATGAGGGTAATCACTTATTGGGCGAGCATGCATGATGTATTCGGGGCGGAAGCGATACATGTAAATTCGGCCGTAAGTTTTTAATTCCTCAGCAAATTCTTTTGCCAATATTTCATGGTGTTTTTTGTTAAAATAGCGCAAAGCATTGCGTATGGCTAATTTTTTTTCTTCTGCACTTAAAATATCCTTACGTTTTGGCGCATGGTTTAATTGTGTATCAAATGCTTTTGGTGGCGGCAATTCAGATGGAATGCCTTGTATGATTGATTTTTTGAATTCTTCGTTGGTCATTTTTTTACGGATAAACTAATTTGTTGGGTTACGGATAACGAATGGTTACGAATTTACGAAACTACTGTGATTGTTTTATTTTAATTCATAAGAACTTTCGAACTGAAAATTGAAAACTACGAACTACACACTTCCAATTTCGGTCTTTCAACTACTGACTTCTAATTTCTTAATTATTAATCACTAAAAATTTAAAACTAAAAACTCTACACTTCCAGCTTCGGTCTTCCGACTACTAACTACTTACTTTTCTTATCAATTCTTCCTTTGTTTTTATCAAATCCATAAGGACAGTGTTTGCAACCATTCTGGCAGCAGTATCCACGTTTTAATAGATACTTTTCTGTAAAAACGATGTATCCTTCCGGAGAATAATAAAAATCTTCGGGGTCTAAATTTTTACGATTTGATAAGCCTTCCATTTACCACAAATTTAAGTATTTTTACCTTATGCAGTTTGATTCAAAACGTATTCTGCTCCAAACCATCCAGGAGCCTATTTTTGAGCATTATGGTGTTCAGTTGAACGTGTTACGTTTGGATTTAACGCATGCTCATATAAGTGGCAATAAATGGTTTAAATTAAAATACAATTTATTAGAAGCCCCAAAAACGGGATATAACACTTTACTTACATTTGGAGGGGCATTTTCTAACCACATAGCAGCTACTGCTGCAGCTGGTAAAACGTATGGCGTTACTACCATTGGTATTATCCGTGGTGAAGAGCAGCCTATTTTAAATCCTACGTTACAATTTGCTTTAGATTGTGGTATGCAATTGCATTATGTTTCGCGCAGTTTGTATAGAAATAAAGACGCATTGTATGCTTATGCAAAGCTAAATTTTCAAAACCAGCACCCTTATCTTATACCCGAAGGAGGTTCAAATCTATTAGGTGTAAAGGGCTGTATTGAAATACTCAATCACATAGAAATTCCTTTTGATGTAGTGTGTTGTGCTGCTGGTACAGGGGCTACATTGACGGGTTTGGTACATGCATTAAAGCCTGACCAAAAAGCAATTGGTTTTCAGGTATTGAAAGCAGAAGGATATATAAAAAATGAAGTTGTTGATTGGCTAAAACAGCCTGAACTGGTAGGGGCAAAACAAGGTGAGAGCCCTAGTTGGGAGGTAAATGAAAATTATCATTTTGGAGGCTATGCAAAGGTAAATGATACATTAAAGCAGTTTGTTGAAGAGTGTTCATATAAACATCAATTGCCTTTGGATATGATATATACAGGCAAAATGATGTACGGTATTTATGATTTGATTCAGCAAGGTTATTTTAAAAAAGGCACAACTATTGTTGCGATTCATACTGGTGGATTACAAGGGAATAAAGGGTTTTATGACGAGTAATGCGAATTAGAATCATATTGGTTTTTCTCCCACTTTATTATTGTTATTTTTGAAAAAATGTTGAAGCGATTACACATATATCATTTGTTTATTATCTTTTTTCTGAAAGGTTTAGTAGGTTATGCTCAAACCTCAACATTAGCAAAGCAATACGTTGAAAATTTTAAAGACGAAGCTATAAAAGAAATGCAGTTGTACAACATTCCTGCAAGCATCACCTTGGCGCAAGGTATGCTTGAAAGTGGCTATGGAATGAGCGATTTGGCTAAAAAGGCGAACAATCATTTTGGTATTAAGTGTCATGGCGATTGGCAAGGCCCAACTTTTATACAAAATGACGATGAAAAAAACGAATGTTTTCGTAAGTACTCCACAGTGCTTGATTCTTATACTGATCACTCCTTGTTTTTGAAGTCGCGCGCACGTTATGCTCATTTGTTTGAACTCAATACTACCGATTATAGAGGATGGGCCCAAGGTCTGAAAGAAGCTGGATATGCAACAGAACCCCAATATGCAGAACGTTTGTTAGATTTGATAGAAACATATGAACTCTATAATTATGATTTAACAGGTGCTTCGGGAAAAACAAAAAAGCAAACCGAGAAAAAAGCAAAACAAAATAAACACGAAATCGTTAAAAAAGAAAAAGCAGTTGAACAATCAAAAATAACTGCTAATTCGCACGAAATACTTCGTTTAGGTATTGTAAAATATATTATTGTAAAACCTGGCGATACCTTTATTCAAATAGCAAAAGAAACGGATAAGGATTTGTGGCAGTTGTATAAATATAACGATATGACTGCTGACGACAAGCTGATTGTAGGGCAACGTATATACTTACAACCCAAGAGAAATAAAGCTAAAGACGAGTTTCATGTTGTTAAAAAAGATGAAACCATGAAATCCATTTCTCAAATGCATGGTATCAAGTTAAAAAAGCTTTATAAAAAAAATATGATGAAGCCTAAAGAAGAACCCGTTGTTGGACAAAAATTGTACCTGAGAAAGAAAAAGAAATAATGTTGCTAGTGAAAAAATAAGTAGGATACCCCAATGGCAGCTATTACACCTGCTAAGTCAGCTATTAATCCTGCTGTAACAGCGTAGCGCGTTTTCTTTATTCCTACCGAACCAAAATACAATGCAATGATGTAAAATGTGGTGTCAGCAGCACCTTGTAGTACACAACTCAATCTTCCAACAAACGAATCCGGACCGTATGTTTTCATCGCTTCAATCATCATGGCTTTTGCTCCACTTCCACTAAGGGGTTTCATAATAGCTGTTGGCAATGCTCCAACAAAATCATTATTAATACTCAGTAGAGTAAATAAATTAGCAAGCCCATCAATGATATAGCTCATTGCACCAGAAGCACGAAAAACGGCTATGCCTACAAGCATTGCTACTAGGTAAGGTATTACTTTTATAGCGGTTTCAAATCCTGATTTCGCACCTTCAATAAAAGCATCATATACATTTATCTTTTTGCGCAAAGCACCCAATATAAAGGCAACAATAATGAGTAATAAAATTAAATTTGCGCTCACTTTTGAGATGGTCGATATTTGTTCCTGCGGCAACGAACCGAAGTACCATATAATAGCACCAATAATGGCACTAATACCAATCATCCAGCTCATTACAATACGGTTAAATAAATTTATTTTTTGCCAAAAGGCAACTGTTAATAAACCAACCAATGTAGAGCAATAAGTAGCAATTAGTATAGGAATAAATACATCGGATGGGTCGGTTGCTCCCAAAATTGCACGTTGCGCAAGAATTGTAATGGGTATTATAGTAAGGCCTGATGTGTTTAAAACTAAGAACATGATTTGTGCGTTGGATGCTGTATCTTTATTCGGATTTAGTTCCTGCATGCCATTCATTGCTTTTAGTCCTAATGGCGTAGCAGCATTGTCTAAACCAAGCATATTGGCCGAAAAGTTCATCATTATTTGTCCGTTTACCGGATGCGATTTGGGAATTTCGGGAAATAATTTATTGAAAAAAGGTCCTACAATACGTGATAAAAAATTAATTGCTCCCGCTTTTTCTCCAATATTCATAAGGCCTAGCCATAAAGTCATTACCCCTACCAGAGGAAGCGATATGTCCATTACTGCCATTTTTGACGAGTCAAATGTAGCATCAATGATGGTTTTAAATACTTCGGTATCGCCTGTTGCAACAAGCTTTATAAGAGCCACTATAAAGGCGATAACAAAAAAGGCGATCCATATGTAATTTAATACCATAACTTAAACTCTTACTAATATATCGTGTTTGTAATCGTGTAGCAAATTACAAATAGCATTACCTGCAAAAAATGTTAAACAAGTAAATATATTAACCACAAAAAAATAGAAATTGTTAATAAAAACGAATGCTTCTTGAGCTTTTATTTTTACTTTTGATACCATTAATACTATTTACTAAATATTAAAGATATATGGGATTTATAGCAAGTATTCAGGCTCGTCAAATATTGGATTCACGTGGTAATCCAACGGTTGAAGTAGACGTAATTACAGATTCTGGTGTTATTGGTCGTGCGGCAGTTCCGTCAGGAGCATCAACAGGTGTTCACGAAGCGGTTGAGTTGCGCGATGAAGATGAAGGTGTTTACTTAGGTAAAGGCGTATTAAAAGCTGTAAACAATGTAAATACCGTTATTCGCGAAGAGTTAAATGGGGTTTACATTTTCGACCAA
This sequence comes from Bacteroidia bacterium, assembly GCA_049651825.1. Taxonomy (GTDB): domain Bacteria; phylum Bacteroidota; class Bacteroidia; order 2-12-FULL-35-15; family 2-12-FULL-35-15; genus 2-12-FULL-35-15. The sequence goes on along the minus strand of JBASCV010000006.1, from coordinate 7,081 downwards.
AATACAATTGATCAAAAAATGATTGCTTTGGATGGTACGGATAACAAAAGTAATTTAGGGGCAAATGCCATTTTAGGTGTGTCGTTGGCATGTGCTAAGGCTGCTGCCGAAGAGTCGCGTCAGCCATTGTATAGATATGTGGGTGGTGTAAATGCAAATTTATTGCCAATACCAATGATGAACATTATTAATGGAGGTTCTCATGCTGATAACAGTATTGATTTTCAGGAGTTTATGATTATGCCCGTGGGCGCTAGCAATTTTACAGATGCTATTCGAATGGGTACTGAGGTGTTTCACCATCTAAAAAAAGTATTGAAAGGCAAAGGTTATTCAACAAATGTGGGTGATGAAGGAGGCTTTGCACCAAATTTAAAATCAAACGAAGAGGCGATTGAGTCTGTTTTAACAGCCATTGAAAAAGCTGGTTATAAACCAGGAGAGGAAATTTATATTGCGATGGATGCTGCTTCTTCTGAATTCTATTTAGAAAAAGAGAATGTATATCATTTTAAAAAATCCAGTGGCGATAAGCTTACACCTGCTCAAATGGTTGATTATTGGGCAGAATGGACAAAAAAGTACCCGATTCTTTCAATTGAAGATGGTTTAGCAGAGGATGATTGGAATGGATGGAAAATGCTTAGCGACAAAATTGGCAAAAAAGTACAGTTGGTAGGGGATGATTTGTTTGTAACCAATGTAAAGCGTTTACAGCAGGGTATTGATAATAACACAGCAAATTCAATACTTGTAAAAGTAAATCAAATTGGTAGTTTAACTGAAACAATTAATGCTGTGCATTTAGCGCATACAAATTCATATACTTCGGTAATGAGTCATCGTTCGGGCGAAACGGAAGATACAACCATTGCCGATTTAGCTGTAGCGTTAAGCTGTGGACAGATAAAAACTGGTTCGGCTTCACGTTCTGATAGGATTGCAAAATACAACCAATTGTTGCGTATCGAAGAGCAATTGGGGGATGCTGCTCGTTATTTGGGCAAAGATTTTAAATATTTGAAAAAGTAATGGAGAATGGATGATTCAGAGTTGATAATGAATAATGTGGAATAGCCACTGATTAACTAAAATCCGCTTTTAATTACCGATTATCAAAAAAATATCAATTATACATTATACATTCTCAATTATTTTTAATTATCTTTCGGAAAAACTGTTAAATAGATTTTAATACTATATACAATTCAATATGGATTCACTTAAAGAAAAGTTTGCTGCTAAAGCCGGCCCAATGGCTGCAGAGGTAAAAACATTAATTAAAGAAAATGGCGATTTTAAATTGGGAGAATATACTGTAGCACAAGTGTATCAAGGCATGAAAGGCATGATTGGTATGGTTACAGAAACATCTAAATTAGACCCTGAAGAAGGAATCCGTTTCAGAGGCTACAGTATTCCTGAATTGCGTGAAAAACTTCCCAAAGCTCCAGGTGGTACTGAACCATTGCCTGAAGGTATTTTTTATTTGATGTTGTTAGGAGAACTTCCAACACAAGAAGAAGTATTGAATTTGGGTAATATGTGGGCACGTAGAGCAATAGTTCCAAAGCATGTATTTGATGTGTTGGATGAAATGCCCGCATCTACGCACCCAATGACTCAATTTGTATTGGCTGTTAATGCAATGCAAACAGAATCATTGTTTGCTGCTGCTTATCGCAAAGGAATCAACAAAAAAGATTATTGGGATTATGTGTACGAAGATTCAATGAATCTAATTGCACGTTTGCCTCGTATTGCAGCCTATATCTACCGTAGAAAATACAAAAATGGTGTGCATATCGAACCGGATCCGAAATTAGATTGGGCAGCAAACCTTGCTCACATGTTGGGATATGAAGATTTTGATATGAAACGATTGATGCGTTTGTATATGACCATTCACGTAGATCATGAAGGAGGTAACGTATCGGCACATGCTACTCATTTAGTTGGTTCTGCACTAAGCGACCCTTATTTGGCATTTGGTGCTGGTATGGCTGGTTTGGCTGGTCCATTGCATGGTTTAGCAAATCAAGAGGTGTTGAGTTGGATTATTGAATTGCGTAACGAGTTGGGCGGTGGTTTACCAACCGAAAAACAAATCGAAGATTATATTAAGAAAACACTTGCTGATGGACAAGTTGTACCAGGCTACGGTCACGCAGTGTTGCGTAAAACTGACCCTCGTTTTACTGCTCAGCAGGATTTCTACAACCGTTATATAAAACCTAAAGGAAAAGATGATTTGTGCGAAATAGTACAAATGGTTTATAAAGTAGCACCTCCAATTTTAGAAGGTACTGGAAAAATTAAAAACCCATGGCCAAATGTGGATGCGCACTCTGGTGTGTTGTTAACGCATTATGGTATGGTTGAACATGATTTTTATACTGTATTGTTTGGAGTTTCTCGTGCTTTAGGTGTATTGGCATCATTAATTTGGGACAGAGCGTTGCGTCATCCAATTGAGCGACCAAACTCTATTACAACCGAAGGTATCAAGAAAAAAATTGCTGCTGCTGAAGCAAAAGCAAAATAAAAACAAAAAAGCTCCGAAATTTTCGGAGCTTTTTTGTTGGTATCAATAATACCACTTATTGAATAATTGTTAGGTACGGTTGTTAATTTAATAAGGATTTTATCATAGTAATAGGAATGATTTTTTATTTATTTACTTGATTATTAGTCGGTTGTGCCTCTTTTTAACGTATTATTGTTAAGATTTTAAGAAAAATACTTGTCGAAATAAAAAAATGTATATCTTTGCAGTCCTACTTTAAGGTAAGAGAGAATATTAATAGGGTTCTTGCAAAAGAACGTAAAAAAATAAAAACATGTTACGTACATTTCAACCATCAGTAAAGAAAAGAAAAAATAAACACGGTTTCCGTGAAAGAATGGCATCTGCAAATGGTCGCAGAGTATTAGCATCTCGTAGAGCTAAAGGAAGAAAAAAATTAACTGTTTCTGACGAAAAAACACATAAATAATTCGATTTGATGATTAATCAATTTGATAATTAAAAAAGCTTCTCATTGAGAAGCTTTTTTTTTGCTCATAATTTTATGTTCTTTTGAAAACTTGTTAAAAGAATTTTGAACCCAAAGCCCTATAAATACGTATTTTCGTATGCAATTCAATCGAGTTTGGTTGAGTGATAAAAGAAAAAGTAGACAGAAAAGCTACCACAAACTAAGCACCACAAACTACAAACTAAACACTACGAACTAAAATGCCAAGAGATAATTCTATAAAATCAGTATTAATAATAGGCAGTGGCCCAATTGTAATAGGTCAAGCATGTGAGTTTGATTATTCAGGTTCTCAAGCAGCTCGTTCCCTGAAGGAAGAAGGAATAATAGTTACCTTGATTAACTCAAATCCGGCAACCATCATGACGGATAAGGTTACTGCTGAAAATATTTATTTATTGCCATTAGAGGTAAAATCTATTGTAAAAATCCTTGAAGAAAACCCCCATATTGATGCTGTATTACCAACCGTTGGCGGACAAACTGCTTTGAATTTGGCAATGAAGTGCGATGAAATGGGTATTTGGAAAAAATTCAATGTGCGCATGATTGGCGTTGATATTGACGCTATTGAAATTACCGAAGATAGGGATAAGTTCCGCAATTGTATGGAATCTATTGGTGTGGGTATGGCTCCATCAAAAATTTGTCGTTCGTTTTTAGAAGGAAAAGAAATAGCACAAGAATTTGGTTTTCCATTGGTAATACGTCCTTCGTTTACCCTTGGAGGTAGCGGTGGCGCTGTTGTGTATCAAAAAGAAGAGTTTGATAAAGCGTTGGATAGAGGTTTGCACACCTCACCAATACACGAAGTGTTGATAGATAAAGCAGTATTGGGTTGGAAAGAGTACGAATTGGAGCTTTTGCGCGATAGCAATGATAATGTGGTAATTATTTGTTCTATCGAAAATTTCGACCCTATGGGAGTTCATACTGGTGATAGTATTACAGTTGCACCTGCAATGACATTATCAGACAGTACTTTCCAAAAAATGCGTACACTGGCAATAAAAATGATGCGAAGCATTGGAAATTTTGCAGGAGGTTGCAATGTGCAATTTGCTGTAAATCCGGATGATTCGGAAGATATTATTGCGATTGAAATTAATCCACGTGTATCGCGTTCGTCAGCATTAGCAAGTAAAGCAACTGGTTATCCTATTGCTAAAATAGCTGCAAAACTTGCTATTGGCTTTAATTTGGATGAATTGCAAAACCAAATCACAAAATCAACTTCTGCATTTTTTGAACCTACTTTGGATTATGTGATTGTAAAAATTCCTCGTTGGAACTTTGATAAATTCAAAGGCGCCAACCGTGAGTTGGGTTTTCAAATGAAATCGGTAGGAGAGGTAATGGGTATTGGGCGCAGCTTTCAGGAGGCTTTGCAAAAAGCTTGTCAATCATTAGAAATTAAACGTAATGGATTGGGTGCTGATGGAAAGGAGGTAACTAATCAAAATGAGTTATTGAAAAGTCTTGAACGCCCTAGCTGGAACCGTTTGTTTCATATTTACGATGCAATAAAATTGGGTATTTCAATAAAAACAATTCAAAAGCTTACACGCATTGATTCTTGGTTTTTAAACCAAATAGAAGAGTTGATTTTATTGGAAAATGAAATATCAAAATATTCGCTTGCGCAATTGCCTCGTGATTTATTTTATGAGGCAAAACAAAAAGGATATGCCGACAGGCAAATTGCACACCTATTAAGATGCCTTGAGAGTGAAGTGTTTAAGCGCAGACAAGAATTAAATATCAAACGTGTTTACAAATTAGTTGACACTTGTGCTGCCGAATTTGAGGCTAAAACACCTTATTACTACAGTACTTTTGAGGATGAAAATGAATCGATAGCATCTGATAAGAAAAAAATAGTAGTGTTGGGTAGTGGGCCAAACCGTATAGGACAAGGAATTGAGTTTGACTATAGTTGTGTGCATGGTGTGTTGGCTGCTAAAGAATGTGGTTACGAAACCATCATGATTAATTGCAATCCAGAAACAGTTTCTACTGATTTTAATATTGCTGATAAATTGTATTTTGAACCTGTTTTTTGGGAGCATATCTATGATATTATTTTGAATGAAAAGCCCGAAGGTGTTATTGTTCAGCTTGGCGGACAAACAGCCTTGAAACTTGCTGAAAAATTAGAGCGTTACGGAATAAAAATTATTGGTACTGATTATAAATCCCTGGATTTGGCTGAAGATAGAGGTCGTTTCTCAACTTTGTTGAAAGATAATAATATTCCATATCCTAAGTTTGCTGTAATTGAAGATGCTGAGCAAGCCGTAGAACTATCTAAAACATTAGGTTTTCCATTGTTGGTTCGCCCTTCGTACGTGTTGGGTGGGCAAAGTATGAAAATTGTTATCAACGAGCAAGATTTAGAGCAGCATACAGTAAATCTTTTGAAAGATCATCCCGGTAATCAAGTGTTAATTGATCACTTTTTGGAAGGTGCTATAGAGGCTGAATCCGATTCTATTTGTGATGGAGAAGATGTTTACATCATTGGGATTATGGAACATATAGAGCCAGCTGGTATCCACTCGGGTGATTCATATGCAGTGTTGCCTCCATTTGATTTGAGCGAAAATGTAATTAATCAAATAAAACAGCATACCAAAACCATTGCATTGGCTTTAAATACTGTTGGTTTGCTGAACATACAATTTGCCATTAAAGATGAGGTGGTGTATATTATTGAAGCCAATCCACGTGCATCACGTACTGTGCCGTTTATAGCAAAAGCTTATGACGAGCCGTATGTAAACTATGCAACCAAAGTTATGTTGGGTGAGAAAAAGGTAAAAGACTTTGATTTTAAACCCCGTAAAATTGGTTATGCAATAAAGATTCCTGTGTTTTCTTACAATAAATTTCCAGAGGTAATTAAAGAGCTTGGACCTGAAATGAAATCGACTGGTGAAGCTATTTATTTTATTGATGATTTAACCGATGAGTTTTTTCATACTATTTATTCGGAGCGTAATTTGTATTTGAGCAGATAATAAACAGGTGCCCTATAGCACCTTTATAATTATAGGGACGATACCGAAACGTTTGATAGTAGGAAAAATAAAAAAAACGAAATAAATGAAAAAACTATTACTTGCTTTTACGTTGTTATTACAAGCTGAATTTTATGCACAAAGTGTGCCTAATGGAGGTTTTGAAGAGTGGACGTCAACTACTTTTGATGATGCTGATGGATGGGTTACTTCTAATAATGAATCTGTTGGTTATTATGGCGTTCCCACGGTAACAAAAGTTACAGGACAAACAGGTTTTGCTTATCGTATGGAAACAATTGTTTCTGGTTCTGATACAACTAGTGGATATTTGTTAAACTCCGAGGGCGATTTTTTTAACGGAGAAGGTGGTTGGCCGTATTCTCAGCAACCGACTAGTATTACTGGGTATTACCGATATAATTTGCCAGCAAATGACACAGCTTTGATGATTGTAATTTTTAAAGCAAGTGGCTCAATTATTAGTATGGATATTTTTAAAATTAAAGGCACGGGAAGTCAATCAACATTTGCCGCATTTTCTTTTCCTTTATCTTTAAGTTCAATGCCTGATTCTGTGCTGTTTGCGGCAACATCAAGTAATCTAATGACGGAGCAAGGCATTGAGCCCGGTAGTTTTTTAGAGTTAGATGGTTTAGCTTTCGCTGGAACTGGCATAACTCAAGTAATTTCAAATGGTTCATTTGAAAATTGGACTCCACAAACTTTAAATAAACTGGATGATTGGACAGTTTGGGGCGTAGAAGGTGTAAGCCGTACTACCGATGCATATGCAGGAACTTATGCGTTACGTTTACAAAACAATTCATACATGAATAATGGAGTTTTGACTGCTTATCCTTCAGTAATAAGTACTGGTAATCCCGGGAATAGCGTTTATGGTTTGCCATATTCTAATATGGTTGACACGTTGTGCGGATACTATAAATATACTGTTACAGGTGCTACTGATAGCGCTTTTGTATCATTTACATTGCTTGACAGTACGGATAGTATAATAGG
>JBASCV010000005.1:0-5177 GCA_049651825.1 Bacteroidia bacterium | reverse complement strand
AATTGATACTGTTTTAGGCTTTACTCCAAAAGAGTTTGGGCGTAAGGATAATACAGTTGAAACAATGGATTTTAATGAGCTTAATTCATATATTGAAAGCGAACGTATGAAAGGTTCTGATAATATTGAGTTTTATGAAATTGAAAAATATCGTAGAATATCTTTTCCTTTCGCTACTTTTATTTTAACCTTAATAGGTGTTTCTATTGCAAGCCGTAAAATTAGAGGTGGAGTAGGTATGCATATTGGGTTAGGTATTTTTATAAGTTTTACATTTATTATGTTTATGCAAGTAAGTACAACCTTTGCCGCAGGAGGTTTAGTTTCTCCGCTTATTGCAGTTTGGATTCCAAACATTATTTTCACCCTATTAGCACTTTACTTGCTAAAAATTGCTCAGAAATGAGTCATTGACAAACATGTTAATGAACCCCAAATTCTTTTTCAAGAATTTCTCTTAATAGTTGAGGGTTGATGCTGTGTTTTAATTTGCCTTCTTTTGCGACTGCTATTTCCCCTGTTTGCTCCGAAACAACAATTGCAATAGCATCTGTGCTTTCTGTAATCCCTACAGCTGCTCTATGGCGCATCCCTAAGTGTGCCGGAAAATCAGTGTTTTCTGTAACTGGTAATACACACCTCGCACCTGTTATAATGTTGTTTGAAATTATAACAGCACCATCGTGTAAAGGCGAGTTTTTATAAAAAATACTTTCAATAATTCGCACCGATACCCTAGCTTGAATAGCATCACCTGTATTTGCATAAAATTTTAAATCATTATTTTTTGTTAAAATTATTATGGCGCCAGTTTTGCTTTCACTCATGTTTTTGCAGGCTTTTACTATTGCATTTATATCCAGTGAAACTTCCGTATTTACTTGCCATTTAAAGTCAAATAAACTTTTGCTCAGTTTACGTGCAGTGAAAATGTCGCTTGTGCCTATAAATAGCAAAAAGCGCCTTAATTCTTGTTGAAAAACAATTAGTAAAGCAATAAATCCAACATCAATAAATTTGCCTAAAATGCTCCCAAAAAGACTCATATTAAGTCCTTTTACAATTAGCCAAAGAAGATAAAATAGTAAAATTCCAGTAAAAATATTTACAGCAACGGTGCCTTTTATCAGATAGTATAATTGGTAGATAAGTAGTGCTACTAATAAAATATCAACAACATCAATCCACCGTAAACTGATAAATAAAAATGTTGATAATAGCATAATTATAAGTGCTTTCTTAATATAAATTTCAATTTCCCAAAACTGAATCTCAATAGGCTATTAGCTACTAGCTACTAACTTTCTCACAGAGGCAATCATTGAAATAAAATCATCAAATAAATAACGTGAGTCGTAAGGGCCAGGGCATGCTTCTGGGTGGTATTGTACAGAAAATACATTCCTATCCGTATAACGTAATCCTTCAATTGTATTGTCATTTAAATTCACATGGGTTACTTCCATGTTATTTATTTTAGATACGTCTTCAGCTTTTACGCCAAAACCATGATTTTGAGAAGTAATTTCACTTTTTCCTGTAATTAAATTTTTAACAGGATGATTAATTCCTCTGTGCCCTTTGTGCATTTTAAAGGTTGATATGCCTGATGCTTCTGCAATTAGTTGGTGTCCCAGGCAAATACCAAATGTAGGAACCCCCGAGTTTATAATTTTTTTTACAGTTGAAACTTCTTCTTTCATCACAGAGGGGTCTCCTGGGCCATTAGAAATCATAAATCCATCAGGATTCCATTGCATCATTTCTTCAAAAGTTGTTTTCATTGGAAATACCTGAAGGTAGCAGCCTCGTTCAACTAACGAACGTAAAATGTTTTTCTTTACTCCAAAGTCTGTTACTGCAATTTTATATTCCGCATCCGCATTACCAACAAAATAAGGCCTTTGGGTACTTACTTTAGATGATAGCTCTAAGCCTGCCATTGATGGAACTTTTGATAGCTTTTCTTTCAACACCTCAATGTCCAATGTTGCTGACGAAATAATGCAATTCATTGCACCTTTATCACGAATGTATCTCACAATAGCACGCGTATCAATATCAGAAATGGCTACAATATTATTATCTTGAAAATAGTTTTTTAACGAACCATCAGAACGTTTACGTGATGGAAATTCGTTAAATTGTTTACATATTAAGCCTGCTATTTTAATAGAATCGGATTCTACTTCATCATTGTTTACACCATAGTTGCCAATATGAACATTGGTTGTTACTATAATTTGTCCAAAATAAGAAGGGTCGGTAAATATTTCTTGATAGCCCGTCATACCCGTATTAAAGCATATTTCTCCAGTTGCAGTACCTATTTTCCCTGCAGCTTTTCCGTGAAATACTTTTCCATCTTCTAACAATAATATTGCAGGCGTTTTTGCTGTATATTTCATATTCTATCAGTTTGTAAACAGGCGCTGAGCCTATCTGGATAAAATTACTAAAACAATAAAGTTTGTCAAACTTTATTTATTAAATAATATTAAGGTTTTTATTTTTTTAACAACCTTTAATAAACCATAATTTTAATTCGGTAATTTATTGTTTTGCTACCTATATTCAAAACATAAATACCTGGTTTTAAATCCGAAAAAAGCCTTATTTTATTATTTTCTACAACATACCGCTGAGCTATAGTTTGTCCTATGCTATTTGATAGTATTAATGTATTAATCTCACTTAAATTAATATTATTAGCAACAATACAATTTTCCATTGAATTATAAAAAAATGATGGGGTAGAAGAGGTGTTTTTAATACCGCTCGAAATACTAACATCTATATAAAGGCTTACAGTATCGTAGATGCAGTTGTTGGGATTTGTTTCAATTACTTTTATATAGCCACTATTCACGCTAAAATCAACTGTTATACTATTGCTGCCTTGGCCGTTTGTAATGCTAGCCCCATCAGGTACGCTCCAATTGTAACTCGAACCAATTGTTGAAGGAACACTATATGTCATATTGGCTGCATTAATAACTACAGGACTTGAGCCTGTAATAACGTAAGGAGGAGTAATTAAATCAAAAAAATCGGCAGCCCAATAAGTCGAATGAAAATTTTCTTCCGATGAATAGGTACCAGTAGCACCCCCTTGTCGTGTACAAGCTCCTGTATCCAAAGCAATAGCGTGTCCCATACCACTTACTTTATAATAAACAACAACCTCATTAGCTGAACTATCAGTATAAACTGTTTTTTCTATATTAGAGTTGTCGTTAAAAGAACTATAAGTACTATCAATCGTTTGATCTGCATTATTTACGTTAGTCCATTGTTTTATTAATTGAGTGGCATTGTTAATATTTACCGTAAAATCAAGTGTACCATGAAAAATAGCCACTTTGGGCATAATACCTGTATAACTCGGGTTTTCTGCTCTTACCAAATCGCCCCATTGAGTAGCTGTTTTTATAATAGCTCCATTCATTGCTGAAAGTGCCCATAAACTAGATGTGGCTGCTTTGTATGGTACACCTGCCATTATTGCACCCTTATCAAAAATTTCGGGGTAAGTTGCCAACATTACAACCGACATCCCGGCTCCTGCCGATAAACCAGTAACAAAAATTGCAGCACTATCAATAGAATAATTGCTAATCATATAATCAACCATTTCTTTTATTGATAAGGCTTCGCCTTGGCTTTTAGATTGATCTGTTGCTTCAAACCAATTAAAGCAATTGCTTGAATTGTTTGCGCTTGTTTGCTCTGGATATACAACATAAAATTTATGCAAGTCAGCAAGTTTATTCCAGCCTGTTTGTTCTGCATATATAGAAGCCGTTTGGCCACAACCGTGCATTGCTATTACAACTGGGGTTGAGCCATTAATTCCGGTGGGAATGTATGTATACATATTTAAATTACCAGGATTAGTGCCAAAATCACTAACCGGACTAATGCTTTGTGCTAATATGTTAATATTAAAAACAGCGAATAGAATAATTATTAATATGCTAAAAATAAATTGTTTCATACACCCGTATTTTTCCCAAAAAAAAAGGATAAAGTAAACTTACTTTATCCTTTTTAAAATTATTTATAATAATGATTATTCACCTTTAGTTTCTTCTGTTGAATCATTAGTTGCTGGTTTTGCTGTAGCATCAGCCTTTTTCTTGCCACCACGTCTAGAAGCTTTAGCTTTTACTGGTGCTTTAGCTGCAAGCATATTTTCATTGAAATCAACTAATTCAATAAAGCACATATCTGCATTATCTCCTAAGCGGATACCTGTTTTTAAAATACGAGTGTATCCACCTGGGCGGTCAGCTATTTTAGTTGCTACATCTTTGAATAAAGTATGAACAGCTTCTTTACTTTTTAAATAAGCAAAAACAGTACGTCTAGAGTGAGTTGAGTCTGTCTTAGATTTTGTTAAAAGTGGTTCAACATAAAGGCGCAATGCTTTAGCTTTAGCTACCGTAGTAGTAATACGTTTATGAAGAATAAGCGAGCTAGCCATATTAGCCAACATTGCTTTACGGTGAGCAGATGTTCTACCTAAATTGTTTATTTTATCTCCGTGTCTCATTGTTTTGTAGTATTGAGATGTGAGATGTGAGATATGAGATACGAGATATAAATCTCAATACTCAATACTCAAATCTCAAATCTATTTTAGTCTTTATCTAATTTATATTTTGCTAAGTTCATTCCAAAAGTCAAGCCTTTGTTTGCTACTAAATCTTCTAATTCAGTTAATGATTTTTTACCGAAGTTACGGAATTTTAATAAATCATGTTTTGCAAACGATACTAAATCAGCAAGTGTATCAACATCAGCAGCTTTTAAGCAGTTTAGAGCACGTACCGACAAATCCATATCAACCAATTTAGTTTTCAATAGCTGGCGCATATGCAATGATGTTTCATCAAACTCTTCAGTTGCCATTTTCTCTTCAGTATCCAAAGTAATACGCTCATCAGAGAATAACATAAAGTGATGAATCAAAATTTTAGCAGCTTCTTTCAAAGCTTCTTTTGGGTGAATAGAGCCATCTGTAACAATGTTCATGATTAATTTCTCGTAGTCAGTTTTTTGCTCAACACGGAAGTTTTCAATGCTATATTGTACGTTTTTGATAGGCGTATAAATTGAGTCAATAGGAATTAAACCTAAACTTGCGTTCGCTGGTTTATTTTCTTCAGCAGGAA
>JBASCV010000004.1:0-6891 GCA_049651825.1 Bacteroidia bacterium | reverse complement strand
TTATAGGAACAATAGATAACACACCTCTAAATTTTAGAGTAAATAATCAACGCGCAGGTAGAATAGATGCAAACCGTTCAAATGCTTATTATGGTTATCAAACAGGTAACTTAACAGGAACAGGAACCGATAATACCGCAATGGGTAGTTATGCTTTTGTTTCAAATACCACAGGGGGGGCTAATGTAGCGCAGGGAAATTATGCCTTAAATGCAAATACAACAGGTGTGCGTAACACCGCTGTAGGATTTTATTCTATGGCAGCCAATACCGATGGTCAGGAAAATACAGCCGTAGGGATGTACACACTAACAGGTAACTCGAGTGGGGCATTAAATACAGCCATTGGAAACGAAGCGCTTTCAGGAAATAATACGGGTACATCTAATACTGGTGTAGGTTATTATGCTTTACACGATAATTCAACAGGGAATAATAATACTGCAGTAGGACATGGTGCAGGTTATAACATTACAGGAAGTAACAATACTTTTATTGGCTATTTTGCAACCCCAGCAGGAAGCAGTGCACTCACTAATGCAACTGCTATTGGATCAGGCGCTCAGGTAAGCGCAAGCAACAGCCTTGTTTTGGGTAGCGGAGCCAATGTAGGTATAGGTGTTTCTGCACCTTTACATAAATTGGATGTAAATGGAAGTTTCAACGTAAACGGAGTTACCACTTGTACATCAGGCTCATGGGCTAGTTCCGACCAATTGTTTTTTTGATACTGCCAATCCTTATGGGTTGAACTTTAGCAGTCAAAAACAATACGGATTAATAGCCCAAGAAGTACAACAAATATTGCCCGAATTAATATCTACCACCAACAAAGGAGCAGTATATGATACCGCAGGAGTAGTAATAACACCAGCAGTTGATTATTTAACACTAAACTACACTGCTTTTATTGCTATTTTGATGAAGGGCATGCAAGAACAAGAACAAAAAATAAATACGCTAACAACTAAAACCGATAACCAAGACGCACTTATTAATTCATTGCAACAACAAATAAATACACTATCCAACCAAATACAACAATTGCAGGGGCAGTAATTCTAAATATCTTATAGTACTTAAAGGGAAATGAAAGGCGCTATAAAGAATAAATAATTAAATTATACGACCATGAAATTAAAATTAATATTACTCGCATTATGCTTTTCATTTATGGCCGTAAAAGGACAAACGTGGTGTCCACCAGGTGCTACATGGTATTACTCAACAGAAATACCTGGCATGAATGGTTATTCAAAATACTCTTATACCTCTGACACAATTGTTAATAATATAAATTGTAAAAAAATTACAACTTTTTATGAAGGCTATAGTTGGAGTTTTCCTCAAGGAATTTATTCCGAATTCGGAAATCCGTTTTATACATACGAACAAAATGGTGTAGCATATATTTATAATCAATTTTATGGAAATAATAAATTTGATACTTTATTTAATATGAATGCTCAAATTGGCGACAAATGGCGTATAGCACTTGTAGATACAGCATGTGCGGATTCATTATATTTTATGAAAGTATTAAATATTGGAACAAAATTGCTCAATGGAGTAAATTTAAAATGGTTATATGTAAAGAAGGGACCTTTTGATAACGGTAATGGTGAAATGAGTTATACTCATGATACTATAGTGGAACGAATTGGTTATAAGTATGATGAGGGAAAATATGCAATATGCTACGGTGCAATCGCAGAATATTATTTGAGTAACCTACGTTGTTATTCTGATAGCACTTTTGGCTTATATTCAACAGGTATAAGCACTTCTTGCGATTATTTTACAACAAGTATTGAGGAATCAAATTTGAAATCATTATCCTTTTCAATATACCCTAACCCAGCTATAGGTGAATTAAATATAAACTTAAATTCACCTATAGCGAATGAATCTACTATTAAAATATATGATTTATATAGTAAACTAGTAGAACGTATTCATTTAAAAACAGGAATTACTTACGCATACAATACGAATCTATTACCATATGGTATGTATATGGTTTCATTATATATAGAGAATGAATTAATAGAAACAAAAAAACTTGTTTTAATTAAATAAACGAACAATGAGAAAATATTATTTTGTTTTAGTACTGTTTTTAAACATATTTATTTGCACCAATACTTTAGCACAAAACACAGTATATATAGTAAAAGAAGGCGTGGATACGGGTACTTTTACTGGTGGTGTTTTTATGGGTTTAGGTGCAAATATAGTGTATGGCACTGGAGGACAGCGTTCGTTGATAGATGAAAAAAAAGGTGCTTTGGAAGCCTCTTGGAACAATTTAATTGGTATAACACAAAGTGCTACAAGCCTTACAAAAACAGCTTCAGATGGATGGGGTAATGCAGGCGCTGTATCCAGTAGTATATTAGATACATTGGAGAACGGTTGGATACAATATACCGTTGATAACCTTTCAAATACAATTGCTTTTGGTTGTTCAAGCACCAATATAGATAATCATTACAATACAATAAACTATGCTGTAATGATAAATGCAGGGCAATTGACAAATTGCTATATGAACAACTAAAATTACACAACCATGAAACTAAAACTAATATCACTAGCAATAATTATAAACATACTACTCTCCCTCCCTTGTGCGGACAGTTGGGGAGGGCTTAAAGCACAAACATGGTGTCCTGCTGGTGCTACGTGGCATTATGAATATAATGACATATGGTCAACTGGTTATTATAAAATAGAATATAAAAACGATACAATTATAGCAGGTTTTAGTTGTAGGAAAATGAGTAAAACATTTTATACGTATAATTATATTTTTAACAGCTTTGACACACTTCATTTAGCCGATGAATATACTTATTCGGATGCAGATAAAGTATATCTATATCGATTTAATGATTTTTATACGTTGTATGATTTTTCTGCCAATGTTGGAGATGTTTGGGAGGTTGCAGGAACAAACAAATACTCTTTCGCGTCCTGTGATTCTGTTGGTTTTGTAAAAGTGGATAGCATTGGTACGATGTCCATTAATGGTAATATTTTGCGTTATGTATGTGTTAGCCCGACTGTTAATTCTAAATGGGGATGGGTTGGGAAAGTTGTAGAAAAAATAGGGCCAATTATTAACTATTCAAGTAGCCTAGAAACGTACAATTATTTATTTCCCAACAAGCTCGATTTTTGTGGGATGAATGTTGACGAATCTCACGAAGCAGGATTTTTAAGGTGTTATTATGATAGCGTCTTCGGGTCATATTCTACTCAAATAACCCCTAGTTGTGAATTTTTGGCTACAGATATAAAAGAAAATAAAAACGAAACTGTAGAATTTACAATTGCTCCAAATCCTTTCTATAATGAAAGTGTAATAAAATATTCTATTAAAAAACAATATCAAACAGCTGAATTTGTAATAAATGATTCGTTTGGTGAAAAAATTAAAATGATTTCTATAGCAGACAAACAAGGAACGATACTACTAGATAGGGCTGATTTTAAAAATGGTATTTATGTATGTACTGTGTCTATTGATGGCAAAATAGTTTGCATAGAGAAAATGATTGTTGTCAATTAGAAAACCTAAAAAATCTAAATTGTAAAATATAATAGGTATGTCAAAAGTATTTAATACGACTAATGTTATTGGAAATAATAAAATAAAAGCAACTAGTTTGTTTTTGTGCACTTTTTTATTTTGCAATTCTTTTTTTCTTCATACAGCTTGTTTTTCTCAAACAACGAGCTATATCGTAAAGGGAGGAGTCGATACAGGCTCTTTTACAGGCGGAGTGTTTATGAGTTTAGGTGCAAAAGTAGTTTATGGAAGTTCCGAATCACGAATTTTAGTAGATGAAAAAACTGGTACTTTAGAAACCTCATGGAAGGATTTAATAGGTGTCGCACAAAGTGCTACAAGCCTTACAAAAACAGCTAATGATGGTTGGGGAAATGCAGGTGCTGTATCTAATAGTAAATTGGATACATTAAAGAATGGTTGGGTGCAGTATACTGTTGAAAACCTCTCCAATACTCTAGCGTTTGGTCTGTCAACAACAAATACCGATGCACATTATAATACTATCAATTATGCAGTAATGATAAATTCAGGACAATTATCTATTTATAACAACGGGCAATTGATAGGTAATTATGGTGCATTAGCGCTACATGATTCTATACGCATTAGCCGTATAGGTAACATTCTATTTTTTACTAAAAATAATCAAGAGTTGTATAACCAAGCAACAGATGCCAAACAGCCCTTAATGGCTGATGTATCATTTTATAAAGAAGCTGAATCATTTGCTTTTAAATCCTCTTTAAAAAAACAAGATGAAAGTTTTTTCTTTGATTTAGCCTGTGGAGGTGCGGAATTAGCCAATACAGGAGAGCGAGAATTGTATTGTGAAGCTTCGTCATCATCTTATAATTCAAAATACGGACGTTTTGCAGGATATATTCCAATTCCTAACATTACCCCTGTGAAAACAATCAATATATCGTTTCATTTCTTTCAAAAAAATGATGGTAGTAATAATTGGCAAAATGAAAGTAGCTATATCGCAAGACTAAATGATATTGTATATTTATACATGAATCCTAGAATGCTAGGGCTTTCTCCTCCTTCAGACCCAATTGCAGGTGTATCCCATATCTCTAATAGTACCGTGCAATATGAGCTTACTGGAATTTATTTTTATCAAAACGATAATTTAAATACCCAAAATGCCGTTTGTAATGTAGCTACGCCATACGAATCGTATGTGAATTCGGTAGACCCATCTCGAATCGCTAATTCTATTCCCATTTATGTTACCGCTGGACCAATTTGTAGTAATACAGCTTCTGGATTCGGTGTATTTCCTTCTGAATATGATTTGAACCAAAATGCTTATGTTGTAACGGGAGCAGGTAAAAATTACGCACCCCAAGGAGATTATGCTTTTGCAGGGCATCTTGTTCATGAACTGGGACACGATTTAGACTTAAATCATACTTACGATGGTGCTCAATATATATTAAGTCCTGATTATTTAAGTGATGTTTATAATACGGTATGGAAAAATTATTGTAATCCAGCGCCTAATTACACTTGTAAACATCAAGCAGGATGGGCTCTAAATCCTTATGATGATAGTAATTATTCTACAAATAACATAATGGGGGGAACTCAAGAAAACCTCTATTTATCGCCTTTACAACTCGGGAAAATGAATCGCTCACTTGGAATTAAAAGTGTAAGAAAATATGTAAAGGAAATGGAGTCATCGCCTAATTTTTGGGTTGTAGATTCGGATGAAACATGGGATTTTGATATTAACATGTATCAAGATGTTTTTGTTACAAATGGCGCTACTTTGACAATAAAATGCAAACTCAACATGGCAAATATGGGTAGAATAGTTGTTGATAGAGAAGCACAACTTATCATCGATGGAGGAACGGTAACAAGTATTTGGAAGATGTGGCGAGGCATCCAAGTACACGGCTATTATTACTCCAGCCAACAAGTAGCGGGCGAGCAAGGAAAAGTAATCCTAAAAAACGGAGCAATCATAGAAAACGCTTACGAAGGTATTGTCACCCTCAAAAAAGACAACAATGGCAATTCTGATTGGAACTATACAGGAGGCATTATACAAGCACAAAATGCCACATTCCGAAATTGTCGAAAAGCAGTTGCATTTTTATCGTACCGTAATTTTAACCCGTCCACAAATGCAACAACAAACAACATTAGCTATTTCAGAAACTGTGTTTTTGAAACCACTCAACAACTAAACGACCCCAACGTCAATTTAGATGACCATGTTTCGTTATACAATGTCCAAGGCATACGCTTTTTAGGCTGCGATTTTAGCAATACTGCACCAGCAGGAGCAAACCAAGGCGTAATACAAAATGGTATAAAAAGTATAGATGCATCCTATACTGTTGATAACCTGTGTTTGAATAGCAATACATTGCCTTGTAATAACCTTAAACAAAGTACTTTCATAAATCTTAACTATGGTATATACGCTACCAACTCCAATCCTTTGCTAAAAGTACGTGTGAATGGTGCTTTTTTTGAAAAAAATCGCTACGATGGCATTCATTTAAAAGGCATGAATTATCCAACAGTAAGCAATTGTAGTTTTGATGTGGGTGCTTATACCCAACTATCATCTGGTTTGTATTTAGATAATTGTAAATACTATTCTGTTCAAAAAAACAGTTTTTATACAACTTCTACTGCTGGTGGTGCTGTAGGTATTTGGGCAAACAATTCCAAAACAGGAGCACATGAAATTTACAACAATACCTTTACAGGGCTTGCTGCTGGTATTGTAACATTAAATGATAATTCGGGAATGAACAATACCACCGATGGTTTGCGTATGAATTGCAATGTATTTACTGGCAACGCTTATGATATTGGAATTACAGGCACCACAGCCAACAATAATTCCATAGCATTGGTACAAGGTACAACACCTGGCACAGCAACCGATTTGGTAAGAAATCGCTACTCAGCACCTTGTGGTGGCGAAAATCAATTTTTTATAACAGGTTCTACAAAACAAGTAATCCATGCCAGCAACTCCAATGCAAATACACAACCTTTGCCTCAACCAGGCTGTAGCGATGTGCTGGTGCAAGTACAACCTACTAATATTGCTTTTCAAGGAACTCATTGTCCTGATAAAACAACACTCACTAATCAGCAACGCAGAACGCTAATCAATCAATTGGCTACCGCCAGTTTAACACTAAAAAATAGCTATACCGCTTTAGTAGATGGTGGCAATACCCAACAATTGTTGAATACAGTTAACAGCAATGTATCAGCAGGAAGTTTGAAAAATACATTGTCAAATAAATCGCCTTATTTATCAGATACCGTAATGG
>JBASCV010000003.1:0-4767 GCA_049651825.1 Bacteroidia bacterium | reverse complement strand
GTTACATATCAACAGATGAGATAGCAAAAGCAATTGATTCATTTTTTGAGGGCGATTCAGAGTTTAGTGTAGAAAAATTAAACGATTTGATTGATTTCTTCTTTGAACAATAATGATAATTACAGTCAAATAACTATTATAAGTATAAAGCAAATAAAAAAGGAGGATGTTAAAACATCCTCCTTTTTTATTTGCTTTTTTCTTTTTTGTCAATAATTATTTGTGTTAATAACAATGTTGTTTGTGAACGTTTTTTACTTGTGATTTTTTTTTGAGAGTGGTCTTTTATTCCCCTGTGTGTAGCGGGTTTTGCTCCTTTTTTTTCTTTCCTGAATTGTTTTTTTTTACTTGCTTCTTGCGAGTGGTTATTAACAAAACCATGTTTACAATTACATGTTGCGCACTAAAAAAAGCGAAACCAAATAGAATAGTTTTGCTCAAATCAAAATTAAACTAACATTTACTTTAGCTTAAAAGGCGCAATTTAAATATGAATTTCAACAATAGAATAAAGGTTATTGCACTATTCTCAATTATGCTATTGTTGGCATTAAGTGTTCAAGGACAGAGTAAAAAAGGCTCAAAAAGTAGTAAGACGGATTCCAAAAAAACGAAGCAATTGCCATCGTTGGCCTTGGGTTTAGGTGTTTTAACATTTGATGGCGATATAGGAGATGGTGCTAATTTAACTTCTTTTAGCCGTATTCGTGGAGGTTATAATTTAACCTTGGAGCAACGTGTAGGTCGTGTAATCGGTTTTTCTTTGAATGGTACTTTTGGTAAGTTATCTGATAGTGAGCGCACGTTAAAGCGTAATATAAATTTCGAATCAAAAATAGTTCAAGCGGATTTGAATTTTGTATTGCATTTAGATAATGATTTTTTATTTAGCCGCACAAGCATCTTTGCTCCTTATTTGTCAGCGGGAATCGGTTATTTGAAATTCAATTCATATAGTGATTTAACGGATAAAAATGGTGTTAAGTATAATTATTGGACAGATGGTACTATTCGTGATTTGCCAGACAGTACAGCAGGTGGTGTAATTCTTCAACGAGATTATACGTATGAATCGAAGTTAAACGATAGTGCAAAATATGCTGATAATAGCTTGTCAATACCATTGAGTTTTGGTGTTAATTTAAAAGTAGTAGATAACTTGTATGTAAACATTGGTGCAACGTATTATATGACTATGACCGATTATATCGATGATATCAAGTTGGGAAAAAATGATAGTTATATCTATGCACATTTTGCTTTACAATACAACTTTGGTAAACCTTATGACGATAGTAATCCAGCGTATCAAACGGTAGATTTTTCATCGTTGGATAAGTTAGATTCAGATGAAGATGGTGTAAAAGATGGTGATGATATGTGTCCAGGAACTCCAAAGAAAGTGAAAGTGACTCCAGATGGTTGTCCTGAGGATAATGATCAAGATGGTGTTCCAGATTATCAGGATAAAGAGCCATTAACTAAGGCCGGTGCGATGGTAGATGAAAAAGGTGTAACGTTAACAGAGAAAATGATTGCCGATCGTCAAAAAGAGTATAGTGCTCAAGCAACCGAACGAAGCAATTTGTTTAACGAAAACCCGAGTTTAGGTTATTTGAAGGATGTAGAAGCAGGGTTTAAAAACAAAGGCAAACGTAGTTCAACTTCAATCCCAGTGGGTATTCGTTCAGCAGATTTGAATACGGATGGTTACATATCAACAGATGAGATAGCAAAAGCAATTGATTCATTTTTTGAGGGCGATTCAGAGTTTAGTGTAGAAAAATTAAACGATTTGATTGATTTCTTCTTTGAACAATAAATAATAATAGAAAAAATAATTTTTAAAATAATATAAATTAAACACAGGTGTTATGCTAAAATCCGCAATTTTATTATTCAATGCTATTGCCTTACTAATCTATCAGTTCTTTTTTGCAGGTGATATTACTGTAAGCCAAACTGCGCCTTCGTCTGCTAAACCCGAATCAGAGTTTACGGTTGAATTAACAATTAAAAAAGGTTCAACAACAGGTTTTGCAAAACTACAACAAGAGTTACCTGAAGGCTTTACTGCTGTTGAAGGTAAAAGTAATGGTGCTTCTTTTACGTTTAATAACCAAGCTGTGAAATTTATTTGGATGTCGTTGCCAAACGATGCTGAATTTACAGTAAGTTATAAAGTAAAAGTAGCTGCCGGTATTAATGGTGATCAAACCATTGGTGGTAAATTTTCTTATGTAACTGATAATACCAAACAAACTGCTGATATCGCTCCAGTTACCATTTCTATAACTGGCGATGATAATGCTGTAGCTACAACTAAATCAACTACTACAACCACTGATAATAGCAGCACAGATAACACTACTTCTGATAACACAACAACAACAACTTCAGATAATACAACTACAGATAATACATCAACATCAGATAACACAACCGCAAGCAATACAACAACTGCTAATTCTGATAATGGTTCTTTTAGTTGTGTTAGAACAGTTCCTGCTGAAGCTCCTACCGAGTTTGTTGTTGAATTAAATGTAAATAAAGGAAATTTAGGTGGTTTTGCTAAATTAGTTGAAACCTTACCTGCAGGATTTACTGCAGCAGCAATTGAAAATGCTGGTGGTTCTTTTTCTTTTGCTGATTCGAAAGTGCGTTTTATTTGGGTTTCGTTACCAACTCAACCAGAGTTTAAAATTTCTTATAAAGTAAAAGGGCCTAAAAACTCAGGTCCTCAAAGTATTAGTGGTGTATTTTCGTACATTGAAGATGATAATACCAGAAAATATGATGTTCAGCCAAGCAACTTTAGTATAGGAACTCAAGTTGGTAATGTTGCTTCAACAGGAAATTCTACCAGTAGCGATCCAAATGTGTTAACATTCTCAAATTCTACAGGTAGTAATACAACAACTAGCAATGCTACAAACAACAACAATACATCATCTAGCAATTTGTCGGCCAATACAATCCCTACTCCACAAGCGGGTGTAGTTTATCGTGTACAAATTATGGCATTGCAAAATAACAGAAGTGCTGCATACGTTGCTAATTATTATAGTTTAAGCTCTTCAAATGTTCAAAAATTGGCTGAAGAAGGTTTAAATAAATATGTGCTAAAAGAAACTCATACCGAATATAAATCGGCTCGTGATGCACGTGAAAATGTCAAATCAAGAGGGGTTGTTGCACCATTTGTTACAGCTTATAATAGCGGAAGACGAATTACTGTTCAAGATGCCCTAATGACTACAAGTCAGAAGTGGTATAGATAGGGATTTTAATTCCAAAACGTATTGTTAAATAGCAATACGTTTTTGCTTTTAGCCTTTATCTTACCAAATACATACCTTTCAAAAGTTAGTTTTTTTACTATATTTGTGTTTATGATTCACAAATTATCCGTAGTTATATTTTTTCTGTTCATTTCTTGCTTTTCTATAGCACAGGAAAATGTAATGTTTGGTGATGTAAAATCAGATAAACCCATTACAATTACTGATCCTAAAAACGAAACGCCTGAGCTCATCTTCACACCAACCATAGGTATAGGAGTTGGTATGTTTTCCTTTTATGGCGATTTGTATAATAAACATTTTCAAGCACCAATGGTAAGTCGTTTGGCTTATGATTTAAGTGTTTCACAGGCCATAACCGATGCTGTAAAATTAAATTTTTATGTAGTTTTTGGACGTTTGGGCGCTAACGAACGCTTGGTTCAAAACAATAGAAATCTAAATTTCGAATCTCAAATTAGAGCTGGTGGAGTAAACTTACAGTACACCTTCGATCATTTTTTGCCTACAAAACGTACTGCTAGTCCATACGTTACTCTCGGAATAGAATCATTGGAGTTTCTTTCTAAAACCGATTTAAAAGATAAAAACGGCAATACCTATTATTATTGGTCTGACGGGAGTACACGTAGTAAAGATGAGTTTGCTCCAGATGCATCTTTGTCTGTTGAACTTGTGCGTGATTACACTTATGAGTCGGATATTAGAGAGCTTAATTTAGATGGTTTTGGAAAATATGCTGAGCGCTCTTTTGCTATCCCTGTAGGTGCTGGCGCTATATTCAAGCTTAACGATTTTATGAATTTTAAAGTTGGGACAGCGATGCACTTTACCTTTACTGATTACATTGATGGAGTTACTGAAAAAAGTGTTGGGAATCGTAAAGGAAATAGTAAAAATGATAAGTTCATGATGACATCCTTTTCGCTTCAATACAATTTAGGAAGTAAGCAAAAAGAAAAGAAAAAAATAAGTAAAGAGTTGCAAGAACACTATGAAAATATCGATTTCCTTGCCCTTGAGAATGATGATTATGATAAAGATGGAGTAATTGATTTTAAAGATTTGT
The DNA here is from genome assembly GCA_049651825.1 of Bacteroidia bacterium. Taxonomy (GTDB): domain Bacteria; phylum Bacteroidota; class Bacteroidia; order 2-12-FULL-35-15; family 2-12-FULL-35-15; genus 2-12-FULL-35-15. The sequence goes on along the minus strand of JBASCV010000003.1, from coordinate 396 downwards.
GTGGAGGTACACCAATTGGTGTTAAAGTGGATGAAAATGGATGTCCGTTTGATGATGATAAAGATGGAGTGCCAGATTATAATGATGATGAATTGGCAACTAAAAAAGATGCAATTGTTACAACTAGAGGTGTTGAGTTAACTGATGCGCTCATTCTTGCACAATATAGGTTTTTTATGGATGAAACAGGCGAGTTTGCCTCCGTTGAAAATAGAGATATAGAGGAAATCAAGGCAGGACAAAAAGAGTATGCGGTTAAATTAGGTACTTTTAATAAAGGATTACCACCTCAATTAATGACTAAGTTTTTGAGTATTAGTGATATTGCCTCTGCTGCTGTTGATAATGGCGAAACGATTTATACTGCGGGTAAATTTGATGCCTTTGAGGCTGCTG
>JBASCV010000002.1:0-32857 GCA_049651825.1 Bacteroidia bacterium | reverse complement strand
ACTCTACAGCTTGCGGATTTACAATCCGCATAATTTAACTTCACAAAAACACAGGCGCAACAACCAAAGTCATTGCGCCTGTATCTTTATAACAATTTATACAAATTATATACTAAAATTAATCCCTTGTGCCAATGGCAAACTTGTACCATAATTAATGGTATTTGTTTGTCTGCGCATATAAGCTTTCCAAGCATCAGAGCCTGATTCGCGCCCTCCACCAGTTTCTTTTTCGCCACCAAATGCACCACCAATTTCGGCACCCGAAGTACCAATGTTTACATTGGCAATACCACAATCAGAACCAGCTTGAGAAAGGAATAATTCCATTTCACGCATGTTGTTTGTAAAAATAGAAGAAGACAATCCTTGCGGAACGCCATTTTGCATGGCAATTGCTTCTTCAATGGTTTTATATTTCATCACATAAAGTATAGGCGCAAATGTTTCTTCCTGCACAATATGGTATTCGTTTTTCGCTTCAATCACACACGGTTTAACATAACAGCCACTTTCATAACCTTCTCCAGTCAACACACCACCTTCAACAAGTATTTTAGCTCCTTCTTGTTTTGCTTTTTCAATTGCATTCAAATAATCTACCGTAGCATTTTTATCAATCAATGGTCCTACATGGTTTTTAGAATCCAACGGATTACCAATTGATAATTGTGCATACGCATTTTTGATAACTTCAATTGTTTTAGCATATACACTTTCGTGAATAATCAACCTGCGTGTTGAAGTACAACGTTGACCTGCAGTTCCAACAGCACCAAACACAGCACCCACAAGCACCATGCTCAAATCGGCATGTTCCGAAACAATGATTGCATTATTACCACCCAATTCTAATATGGTTTTACCAAAACGCTCAGCAACTGTTTTTGATACATGGCGGCCAATACGTGTACTACCTGTAAACGATACCATTGGTATGCGTTTATCGTTGTTAATTAAATCGCCAGCTTCGTTTCCAATCACCAAACAGCTTACACCTTCTGGAACGTTATTTTTTCGCAACACATCAGCAATAATATTTTGACAAGCAATTGCACACAATGGTGTTTTTGAGCTTGGTTTCCACACACACACATCACCACATACCCAAGCTATGGCTGCATTCCAACTCCATACAGCTACCGGAAAATTAAATGCCGATATAATACCGATTATTCCCAACGGATGCCACTGCTCGTACATACGGTGCATAGGGCGCTCACTGTGCATAGTTAAACCATACAATTGGCGTGATAAACCTACGGCAAAATCGCATATATCAATCATTTCTTGTACTTCGCCCAAGCCTTCTTGCAAGCTTTTCCCCATCTCGTAAGAAACTAGTTTCCCTAACGAATCTTTATGTTTTCTGAACTCTTCGCCCATCTGACGAACAATTTCGCCACGTTTAGGGGCTGGTATCAATCGCCATGTTTTAAAGGCTTCTTCAGCCGAAGTCATTACCTGCTGATAATCAGCCGCTGTTGCCGCATTTACGCTTGCAATCAACTCTCCATCAACAGGAGAATATGAATCTATTTTTTTACCTTTTGTATAAACATGTTTTAAGCCAGTAGAAGCGCCATAATTGTTAGCCTCAATGCCTAAATCTTTTAGAATTTTTTCTACACCTATACTTTTTGAAGTTGCTAGTTCTGCCATGTTTTTATTTTTTTGTTTATATACAAATTTACGAAAAAAAGAGAGAGAAAACACGGTTATAAACCGAAAAGAGGGCAACCAACAAATCACTGATAAACAACAATTTACTAAAAACCAAGTACCAAAAAACCAACAATTGAATAAGTGGCACAAGGTTTGGTTAATTGTTATAATCAGATTAATCAAAAAATACTACATTTACCTAATCGAACCTATTATGAAAACTCTATACACTATTTCGTTTATGAAAAAAATTTTTGCGTTCATTGTTATTGCAGCGCTATTTGCTGCTTGTAAAAGCTCAACCAAATTAATGCAAAATGGCGACTATGATGAAGCCATCAACAAATCAATAAAAAAGCTAAAGCGCGATAAAAATGATAACGATGAAGTGCTTACCCTTGAAGAAGCTTATTCAAAAGCAAATGCACGAGACAAGGATAGAATTGCATTTCTGAAAAAAGAAGGAAAACCAGAAAATTGGGATCAAATATTTAGCACCAATTCACGCCTTAGCCAACGTCAGCAAAACATAAAACCTTTATTACCGCTTTTTGTTTCAAAACCCAGTAGAGAAGCTTTTTTCCCTATTGTTAATTACGATAATGAAATTATTGAAGCAAAAAGAAACGCTACCGAATACTTCTATGCTCACGCAAAAAAACTTTTAGCTACAAACAATGTATTTGATGCACGCCAAGCTTATAACGAACTTGAAAAAGTAAAAAGCTATAACGGAACATACCAAGATACCGATCAGCTGCTTTCTAAAGCAAAAGAAATGGGAACAACTTACGTAGTTTTTAAAATGAAAAATGTAACTGGTGTACCTTTGCCTCCAAATTTTGAAGATGAACTTACCAAAATAACCTTATCCGATTTAAACAGAGAATGGGTGCAATATCATGCAAAAGAAATTAAAGGGATGAATTACGATTACACCATTCTATTAAACATGAAAAACATAAGCGTTTCGCCTGAAGGTGTGAAAGAAACGGTTGTAACAGAATCTAAAACAATTGAAGATGGCTATACCTACGCATACGAGGCCGATGGACGAACTGTAAAAAAAGATGCAGAAGGTAATCCTATAAAAATTCCAAAAATGAAAACAATTACTTGTAATGTAGTGGAAAGCTACCAAAGTAAAAAAGCGATCATTGCTGGTTCACTTGATTACATCAACAACAGCAATGGGCAGTTAATTAAAACAGACCCGATTGCAAGTGAAAACTTTTTTGAAAATCGTTCGGTAGTTCCTGTTGGAGACATAAATGCACTAACCATCGAAACCAAAAAGAGATTAGGCGGTCAACCCATGCCATTTCCTCCCAACTTTGATATGCTGTTGAGGGCTGGTGCTGTTCTAAAAGACATGACAAAAAACATCATTAACACCAACAAAAATATTATTAAATAAAAAAAGCGGCCTATTCAAGGCCGCTTTTTTTTTAACATCCAAACACATCTATCGAATTTTGTGTTGTTACAGCGGCAACCTCTTCAATACTTATATTTTTAATATCCGCTATTTTTCTGGCTATTAAAACAATATTATCTGGGTCGTTTCGCTTACCACGAAAAGGAGTTGGAGCAAGATAAGGTGCGTCTGTTTCTAATACCAAATGTTTTAAATCAATCGCTTCTACCACTTTGTCTAATCCCGAATTTTTAAAGGTAACTACACCACCAATACCCAACTTAAAATTACCTGCCTCAATTACCTTTTCGGCCTGCTCTACATTGCCACTAAAACAATGAAACAAAGCCTTTATATCAGCATTTTTAAATTCAGATACAATTTCCATCACCTCATCAAACGAATTGCGTGAATGAATAACGTAAGGTAAATTATACTGCTGTGCTAGTTCAATTTGTGCTCTAAAAACATCCTGCTGTTGCTGAAAAAAAGTTTTATCCCAATACAAATCAATGCCTATTTCGCCTATCCCAATAAACTTCCGCTTTGTTAACCAGTGTTTTACAACTTGCAACTCGTGTTGCCAAGTAGCATTTACCGAACAAGGGTGAAGTCCCATCATTGCAAAACAATTATCAGGAAACTGCTTTTCTACCTGAAACATTGGAGCTATGGATTCGCTATCAACGTTAGGCATAAAAAAACGCTTTACACCTTTACGTATGGCGCTTTCTATCAGTGCTGTTCTATCTAAGTCAAATTCCTTAGAATATAAATGAGTGTGTGTGTCGGTTAAAATCATACCATAAAAATACAAATTCAATAGGCATTTACCACAAAAAACAAACCTTGATAAAAATCATTTTTATGAAACAGTAAATATGACTAAATTTGTTAGAACTCAATAAAACAACTCGTTATGCCAATCTATCATAAACTAGGAAATATTCCTCAAAAGCGACACACAATATTTGAAAAACCCACTGGTGGTTATTATTACGAACAATTGTTTGGCACCGAAGGCTTTAATAGTCACTCATCTTTATTATATCACACGCACCGCCCAACACAAGTAAAAGAAATAATTACTTCGTATGATGTAAGTCCGAAAATTGCAATTGGCAAAAACATAAAATCGCTTTTATTACAAGGCTTTGAGCTAAAACCCGAAACCGATTTTATGGATAGTCGCAAGCCAATGCTTGTAAATACTGATTGTATTATAGGTTTGGCTGCACCGCGTCAATCAATGAAAAATTATTTTTACAAAAATGCCGATTGTGATGAGCTTATATTCATCCACAAAGGGAAAGGCGTATTGCGTACATTTATGGGCAACATTCCTTTTGAATATGGCGATTACCTGGTTATTCCAAGAGGTATGATTTACCAAATGGAATTTGATAATGAAGATAACCGTTTGTTTTATGTAGAATCGCACGCGCCATTTTATACTCCTAAACGTTACAAAAGCTCTTCAGGCCAACTATTAGAGCATTCGCCATTTTGTGAACGTGATTTTAAATTGCCTCAGTCACTTGAAACATTTGATGAAAAAGGGGATTTTGTGGTTAAAATAAAAAAAGAAGGAATGATGCATGAATTGGTATATGCAACGCATCCATTTGATGTGGTTGGTTGGGACGGATACAACTTCCCTTATGGATTTAGCATACACAATTTTGAGCCTATAACAGGGCGTGTTCACCAGCCACCTCCAGTGCATCAAACCTTTGAAACATCAACATTTGTTGTGTGTTCATTTGTGCCTCGTTTATACGATTATCACCCACAAGCAATTCCTGCACCTTACAACCATAGCAACATTGATAGCGATGAAGTATTGTACTATGTAGATGGTGATTTTATGAGTAGAAATAACATCAAACAAGGCCACATTACACTTCACCCGAAAGGCATTCCTCATGGGCCAGCACCAGGAGCAATGGAGCGTAGCATTGGACAAACAGTAACGCAAGAGCTTGCTGTAATGGTAGATACATTTAAACCATTAATGGTTACCGAAAATGCAATGGCTATTGATGATGGGAAGTATTATAAAAGCTGGGTAGAATAACCCAGCTTTTGTAATATTTTTCTAAAACAAACTCTTTCTCCTAGTTGAACTAGAACGCGAAGGCTTGCCTATCAAAACACCCAACAAACCGCGTGTAACTTCTTTGAAAATAGTTTTGGCAACACTGCTGTTAGCTATATCCTTAATGGTATCGGCTATGCCTGATGTTTTTTCTTCAACACTGTTTTGTTTGGTATTTTTTGGTGTTTCAACTTCCTCCTCAGCAGTTTCAATTTTTTTGTTCAGCATTTCGTAGGCACTTTCTCTGTCTACTTCTTCGTTGTATATGCGAGCAATTGCTGAATAGGCAACTTGTTTATCTTGCTCTTCTGCAGTAAGTACATCCATGCGCGATTGTGGTGCACACATCATGGTATGTATCAATGGTGTGGGTGTGCCTTTTTCGCTCAATACAGTAACCAATGCTTCGCCAATACCCAGCTCCGTAATCAATTGGTCAGTTTCATAAAATTCTGTTGAAGGAAAATTTTCAGCAACCAATTTTATATCCTTTCTATCCTTTGCAGTAAATGCACGCAATGCATGCTGTATTTTTGTGCCCAACTGACTCAATATCACATCAGGTATATCTTTTGGTGCTTGCGTACAAAAATAAATACCAACCCCTTTACTTCGTATTAATTTTATTATAGTTTCAAGCTGTTGTAAAAGAGCTTTAGAGGCTTCTTTAAAAATAAGATGTGCCTCGTCAATAAAAATAACCAACTTAGGTTCACCTTTATCACCTGCTTCAGGGAATTTACTGTAAATTTCAGCCAACAAACACAGCATAAATGTTGAGAATAGTTTTGGTCTATCTTGTATATCCACCAAACGCAGCACATTGATAAACGCTTTCCCTTGATTATTTTTTTGCAATAAATCCTCTACTTCAAATGATTTTTCTCCAAAAAACTTATCGCCACCTTGTTGCTCCAACTCCAATAGTTTACGCATAATTACGCCTGCCGAAGCGCTTGAAATAGCACCATAGTTTTTTTCTACTTCTTTTTTTCCTTCGTCACTAGTTAAATGTTGTAATACAGCCCTTACATCTTTAATATCTAACAAGGGCATTTTTTTATCATCGCAATATTTAAAAATGATAGCAATCGCTCCTTCTTGATTCTCGTTCAGTTCTAGTATTTTAGAAAATAGCACTGGGCCAAACTCCGAAACGGTTGCGCGCAAACGCACTCCTTTTTCGTTGGAAATGGTCATCAATTCTACAGGATAATCTGTTGGCGACCAAACACTGCCAATAAGTGCCATGCGCTCTTTTATTTTAGGGTTTTCGGCACCAGCCTTAGCAATGCCGCTAATGTCTCCTTTAATGTCCATCAACAGTACGTTCACTCCTTGTTCCGAAAGGGCTTCGGCAAAACGTTGTATTGTTTTTGTTTTTCCTGTACCGGTAGCACCCGCAATAAGTCCATGACGATTAACTGTACTTAAAGGCATTTTTACTTGAATGCCAGATACATTTTTTTTATCGTACATTACGCCACCCAACACAATACTTTTGCCTTCAAATGCAAAAGCTGACGTGGCTAGTTGTGTAAATTTTTCTGTTGACATCTGTTTTAAATATAAAAACAATTAAGCTATCCCACCCTCTTTCAAACGCTCCGTATTTTCAGCCAATTGAAGTGCATCAATCATGTTTTGGATTTTTCCATCCATAAAATCTGTTAAATTATACAAGGTTAAATTTATACGATGATCTGTAATTCTATTTTGAGGATAGTTATAGGTTCTTATTTTTTCTGAACGATCGCCTGTAGCAACAATTGTTTTTCTTCGTTTTGAAATGGCTTCTAAATGTTTCGACATTTCAATGTCGTACAATTTTGTACGTAACATTTGCATGGCAATTTCGCGATTTCCTAATTGTGAGCGGTCTTGCTGACAAACCACCACAATACCTGTAGGCTTATGAGTAAGCTGAACTTTGGTTTCTACTTTATTTACATTTTGTCCTCCAGCACCACCAGAGCGCGATGTTTGCATTTCAATATCGCCCGGATTTAAAACCACATCCACCTCATCAGCTTCGGGCATTACCAAAACGGTTGCGGCCGAAGTATGCACCCTACCCATTGTTTCGGTTAAAGGAACACGTTGTACACGATGTACCCCTGCTTCAAATTTTAATAAGCCAAAAGCTCCTTCAGCTTCAATATTAATGATTACTTCCTTGTACCCCCCCATGGTGCCGTCATTCGAATCAACTACGGTATATTTTAAACCTCGCTCTTCAAAATAACGAGTATACATTCTAAATAAATCACCTGCAAAAATACTTGCCTCATCGCCCCCTGTTCCGGCACGAATCTCCATTACCGCATTACGTGCATCTTCTGGATCCTTCGGCACTAACATAAAACGGATATCTTCCTCCATTTTTAGTTTTTTAGGAGTCAATTCATCCAAATCCATTTTAGCCATTTCACGCATTTCATCGTCTTTTTCGGTAGCTAAAATACTTTTGTTAAACTCAATATTCTCCACCACCTTTTTGTATTCGTGGTAAGCATTTACAACTTCTGTTAAATCTTTATATTCTTTATTGAATTTTTTAAATTCTTTCATATCGGCAATCACTTTCGGATCCGACAACTTTTGTTCCACTTCTTCCCAGCGTCTTTTTATGGCTGCTAATTTTTCTAACACGGTATTTTTATTTTAATTATTTATTACGAAGGTATAAAAAAAGAAGGCTTTTTAGTGCCTGTTAACTGTAAAATGCTACTAACGAAGCTAATACTCAAACACACCAAATTCTGATTTGATGGTAAGTTTTTTAGTGGCATTTGCTTCCACGCGACCAACTATCTGAGCATCAACATTAAAGGATTGAGAAATTGCAATAATTTCTTGTGCAATTGCTTGAGGTACATATAGTTCCATTCTGTGTCCCATGTTAAACACTTTGTACATTTCTTCCCAAGAAGTTCCACTTTGCTCATGTATGAGCTTAAATAATGGAGGCAATGGGAATAAGTTATCTTTTATAACATGCACATTATCCACAAAATGCAACACTTTAGTTTGAGCACCACCGCTACAATGTACCATGCCGTGTATTTGTGAACGATAATTATCCAACACTTTTTTTATGACAGGAGCATACGTTCTAGTTGGTGATAATACTAATTTTCCTGCATCTATTTGGATTTGAGATTTGAGATTTGAGATTTGAGACCAATGCTCAACAGGAATTTTCTGTGTCAAATCTATAGTTCCACTATAAACTAACGATTCAGGTACAGCAGCATCAAAACTTTCAGGATATTTTGTTGCTAATATTTTGTTAAACACATCGTGGCGTGCAGAAGTTAAACCATTGCTACCCATACCTCCATTATACTCTGTTTCGTACGTTGTTTGGCCATAAGATGCCAAACCCACAATTACATCACCTGCTTGTATGTTTTTATTATCAACAACATCAGAACGTTTCATTCTACACACAACCGTAGAATCTACAATGATAGAACGCACAACATCACCTACATCAGCCGTTTCGCCACCAGTTGAATGAATACCAATACCGAAGCCTCTCAATTGCTCCAATATATCTTCTGTACCATTAATAATGGCCGAAATAACCTCACCAGGAATCAAATTTTTATTGCGCCCTATCGTAGAAGACAATAAAATATTATCCGTTGCACCTACACACAATAAATCATCAGTATTCATCACAATAGCATCTTGTGCAATGCCTTTCCAAACCGAAATGTCTCCTGTTTCTTTCCAATACATGTAAGCAAGCGATGATTTTGTGCCAGCACCATCGGCATGCATTACAATGCAATAATCTTCATCCCCACTCAAATAATCGGGTACAATTTTGCAAAAAGCTTTTGGAAACAACCCTTTATCAATGTTTGAAATTGCTTTATGCACATCTTCTTTAGATGCCGAAACGCCACGTAAATTATACCTATTGTCAGTTGTCATTGTTTTTAAAATAAAACATCCCGTAACCAGACTTTTCTATAAATTATCAGTCGGTGCGGGATGTTTTGTTTAATGAAATATTAAATTTTATTCCTCTTCTACCTCTTCATCATCAGTAGCCTTAGGCTTTTGCTGTGTTTTTGGAGCCTCTTTAGGTGCATTCGGATTCACATAATCCTTACGCAATACAGAGAATACGGTACGTCTGTTTTTTTGATGCCCAGCCTCTTTTTCCTCTTTTGTAGCCATTTTGTTGATTTCTGCATCAGTTACTAATAAACGTTTTTCGCCATATCCTTTTGGCACCATTCGTTCAGCAGGAATTCCTTTAGAAACTAAATAATCGAAACAAGATTTAGCACGCGCATCAGAAAGTTTTAAATTCTCCGCATCACCACCACGTGAATCGGTATGAGCGCTTAACTCAATAACAAACGTTGGGTTATCTATTAAGGTTTGATACAAGAAATTCAATGAATCTTGCGACTCAGGACGCAATGAAGATTGACCCAAATCGTACAATACATCTGGGAAACGAATCTCTCTTTCGATTGGCACTAAACAGAAATTAATTCCTTTGAATGTTTTAGCCTCTTCAACACCCACTGTTGTAACCTTCGCTTTTGTAGAACTATTAACAAAACCTAACTGAGCTTTTTTAGTTACAACATTATTTCCAACCTGAGTAGTGATTTCATAAGAAACATTTGGATTGATAAAGCGAGCTGCTCCATTTTCTGCAAATTTATATTTACCTTCTGCATCTGTTTTTGTTTCAACTGACGAACCATCAGAACCAACCAATTTAACAACCACACCTTCAATAGGGTCTTTGAATTTACAATCAGTAACTGTACCTGTTATAGAAAACAATAATGGTGGCAACACAAATTGCCAAATATCATCAGAACCTTTTGTTCCTTCACGGTTCGAAGACAAATAACCTCTTTCTTTCGCTCCTTCAAAAATAATTCCAAAATCATCACCAGCAGAATTTAAAGGATATTTAAGATTTGTAACATTTGTCCACTCGCCTTTTCCTTTTTTCTCAGCTTTAAAAATATCCAAACCACCCATCCCTAAATGTCCGTCAGAAGAGAAATAAAGGGTTCCGTCTTCATGGATAAAAGGGAATAAATCGTTACCTGGCGTATTAATGGTTGGACCTAAATTTACAGGTGCGTCCCATTTTTTCTCTTTTTTGTTATAGTTCGACATCCAAAGGTCGTTTTCACCTTGTCCGCCTGGCATATCGGAAGAAAATACTAAAATTGTACCTCCACCCGAAAGTGCTGGAGATGCAAATTTATTGGTATCGTTACAGAAATTTAATTTTTCAGGCTCGCTCCACGTTGTACCTTTTTTAGTACATGAGTACAATTGATTTAAAGATACTGCCCCTTTTTCTGACAAGCAACGGGTAAAAACCATCAAATCACCTTTTTTAGTAACTGTTGAAAGTCCTTCGTTATCATTTGTATTTACGGGAGGTAAAACTGGTACAGGCGTACTCCAACGACCATTTTTATCTTGCTGAGTTTCAAAAATATCGCTATAGTATTCACCCAAACTACCATCAAAAGCACCACCTGTTACTCCGGCTCTCATAGAAGTAAAATACAATTTAGTGTATTTTTTATCAGCATACGATGGGGCAAAATCAGGATCCTTGCTATTGATAAGCGCCATGTTTTCTACCTTATAACGAGTAGGGTTTTCTTTCCATTTTGTAGCTAACTCACATGATTTAACGCCATTTTCGCCTCTAGGGTCAGAAGGAGCATCCGTTTGATAGTTTTGATAATCAACAAGTGCCTCGTTGTATTTTTCTTGTGCTTTTTTTGCATCAGCAAGATATAACTTTGCTTTAGGATCAGTATAATTAGCCTTAATTGCTTTAGTATACCAAGCTTCAGCTTGTTTGCTATCTCCAGTAAGCCTATAACACTCTGCTATCTTAAAAATAATATAGGCTTTATCTTCCTTTTTCTTAACCTTTGTATAGCCCTTTTTGTAAAGTTCTATCGCATTAAAATATTGCTTATTTTTAAATGCGTCATCAGCCTCCACAGAAAAATTCTTTTGGGCCATTACGTTTACTGAAAAAACTAGTGTTACAACGAATGTAACAAACACTTTTGAAGTTATATTCATATCTTCTATTTATAGAGTTTAGCTATTTAAGGGTGCTAAAATAATTAAATAATTGAAACAAAAAAACTTTTTTGTTTCAATTATTTAATAATACAAGTCGGCAAAAAAACATTCAACCAAATGAAAATCAACAACTTGTTGTTAAATTTACCTAAACAAATGAAATTATTTAGTAAACAATAATTCCCTGTATTTTGGTAAAGGCCAACTCTCGTCATCTATTAATAACTCTAGTTTATCAACATGATAACGAATAATATCAAAATGAGCTTTTACCTTATCACAATATTCAATAGCTTGTTTTTTTACATCTGAAATGGCATTTGCTTTTTTGCGAGCCTCTGTCATTGCATCTACTTTTGTTTTGATTACATTTACATGTTCCGAAATTTCTGTAATCATATCTAGCTGAATTTGAGCCACTTTCTTAAATTCGGCACCACTTAATATGTCTTTCAAACCCTTAACATTTTGAACCAATGAGCCTTGGTATTTGATAGCTGTAGGAATAATGTGATTTAATGCCAAATCACCCATTACACGTGATTCAATTTGAATTTTTTTAGTGTAGGTTTCCAAATAAATATCATAACGTGCGTGTTGCTCTCTTTCCGACATAATATTGTTTCTTTCAAACAATTCCATAGTTTGTTTAGAAACAAAAGCGCCTAGTGCTAATGGAGTGGTTTTTATGTTAGAAAGGCCTCTTTTTGCCGCTTCTTTTACCCATTCTTCACCATAACCATTGCCTTCAAAGCGAATTTTTTTCGACTCTACAATGTACTTGCGCAATACTTGGAAAATAGCTTCATCTTTATCCATGTTTTTTCCAACCAAAGCATCTACATCTTTTTTGAATTTAATTAATTGATCGGCCATAATAGTGTTTAAAACAGTCATTGGGCCAGCACAATTTGCAGATGAACCTACTGCACGGAACTCAAATTTATTACCAGTAAAAGCGAATGGGGATGTTCTGTTTCTATCGGTATTATCCAACAAAATATCAGGAATTTTACCAACACCTAGCTTTAAAGCTGTTTTTTCATCTGGACTCATTTTACCAGTTTTAACTTTGCTTTCCAATTCATCCAAAACGCTCGACAATTGTGTACCTAAAAACACCGACATAATTGCTGGTGGCGCCTCATTTGCCCCCAAACGATGGTCGTTATTAGCAGACGCAATAGATGCACGTAATAAATCAGCGTTATCGTGTACTGCTTTTACAGTATTGATAAAAAATGTTAAGAATTGTAAGTTTGTTTTAGGTGTTTTACCTGGGCTTAATAAATTTTTGCCAGTATTTGTGCCCAAACTCCAGTTATTGTGCTTTCCGCTTCCGTTTACACCTGCAAATGGTTTTTCGTGCAACAATACACGGAAATTATGGCGTCTTGCCACTTTTTCCATCACATCCATCAATAATTGATTATGGTCAACAGCAAGGTTACACTCCTCAAAAACAGGAGCACACTCAAACTGATTTGGCGCTACCTCATTATGGCGTGTTTTGATAGGAATACCCAACTTTAATGATTCAATCTCAAAATCGCGCATAAAAGCGGTTGCTCGCTCTGGTATAGACCCAAAATAGTGATCTTCTAACTGTTGTCCTTTTGCAGGAGTGTGACCAAATAGTGAACGCCCAGTCATTGCCAAATCAGGGCGAGCATTGTACAATGCCTCATCTATCAAGAAATACTCTTGCTCCCAACCCAATGTTGCTGTTACTTTGGTTACGTTTTTATCGAAATACTGACAAACATCCACTGCGGCTTTGTCCAAAGCATGCAATGCTTTTAGCAACGGAGTTTTAAAATCCAACGCTTCACCCGTATAAGCCACAAATATGGTTGGTATACAAAGTGTTTTACCGATAACAAATGCAGGCGATGTTGGATCCCAAGCTGTATAACCACGAGCTTCAAAGGTATTACGAATACCACCATTAGGGAAGCTTGATGCATCAGGCTCTTGCTGAACAAGCTGAGCACCTCCAAAACGCTCAATAGCACGCCCATTGCCCGTTGGCTCAAAAAACGCATCGTGCTTTTCGGCTGTGGTACCTGTTAACGGTTGAAACCAATGCGTATAGTGTGTTGCGCCTTTCGAATTTGCCCAAGCTTTCATAGAAGCAGCTACTTGGTCGGCCATTTTACGATCAATACGAGTACCTTGCTCCATTGCCGCCATAACACTATTAAACGCTTCTTCAGAAAGGTATTCACGCATAGCATCGATACCAAACACATTTTCTCCAAAAAACTCTGATACTTTGTTGCTTGGTAATGTTACATCTACTGGAGTTCGTGTAAGAACTGCTTCTAGTGCTTTGAATCTGTGAAATGCCATTTTTTTTGTGTTTTAAAGTTTATAAATAGGAGTTAAAATTCTTTTTTTACATTTTTCGAGCACAAAAGTATAAAATTTGAGGGGGTAATCAACAAAAAAATGATTTTTTTATTGATTACCCCCTATTTTTTGACAAAAAATTAAAATAAAGATGATTTTAAAAGCTTGTGATTGTAATATAAAGAAAATGTATTTTTTTAAAGACGATTTATTTTTAACCTTAAAATACATATTAGACCCCTTCTGGGTCGCATAACAAATGTGGCAAGTGTCTATTGATTATTAATAAAACAAGTGGTTTTAAGACAAGAGTATCAATCTCTTGAATAATAGAATACAAAACAAAAAACTCCCAACCATTTAAAATGATTGGGAGTTTTTAAAGTTGCGACTCTTAAAAAAATATAATGATTTTTAAATCATTTGTTTAATTAAGTTCTGTTTTAAGCATTGTTGTTAAAACAAACACAAGCGTAACAGAGCTATTGTATTTTACAAGCGATAAAGAAACAGAGTAAAATTACAAAACTATGCTTTAATGCGCCTAAAGAGGAGAAGAAAGCAAAGTAAAGCTAACTAAGCAGGCTTTACAGTTTTATTTGCAACAGTTTTATCTGTATCTATTTTATCAACCTTGCTATACGCAGCGCATTTTTCATGTTGAACTTTGCATGAAGACATACCAATAGCTATAACAACAACAGATAAAACAATTACAATCTTTTTCATTTTTTAGATTTTTTAATGGATTATTTAATATGCAAATTTAATATAATTATCCTCTTTAACAAAAAATAATAGAAAATACGAGTTTCATGTATTGTTTTGGTAAATTTGAACAACTTATGTACTTGTACGCAATGAACGATTCAAAGGTTACAATAAATGAAAGTTGGGAAAAAGTTTTAGCGAATGAGTTCGCTGCCCCTTATTTTAAAGCACTCAAAGCTTTTTTAATTGAAGAGAAAAAAAATTATTTAGTTTTTCCTCCAGGAAATCAAATATTTTCGGCCTTTAATCGAACACCTTTCGAAAAGGTAAAGGTTGTAATTATTGGACAAGACCCCTATCATCAGCAAGGACAAGCCAATGGCCTTTGTTTTTCAGTGAGTACTGGCGTTGCAAAACCACCTTCTTTAGTAAACATTTTCAAAGAACTACAAAGCGATTTAGGGATTCAAATTCCGCAAACCGGCAACCTGGAACCCTGGGCCGATCAAGGTGTTTTATTACTTAACGCCACATTAACCGTACGACAAGCTACGGCAGGATCTCATCAAAACAAAGGCTGGGAAGTATTTACCGACAGCGTTATCAAAAAAATATCAGAACACAAAAAAGGTGTTATTTTTTTATTGTGGGGACGATTTGCACACACCAAAGAAGAACTGATTGATAAAAACAAACACTTTATTTTAAAGGCGGCACACCCATCTCCATTGGCACGTGGGGCATTTTTTGGTTGCAAGCATTTTTCACAAACAAATGAATTACTTAAAAAGCAAGGCTTGGAGCCTATTGATTGGAGGGTGGAGAAGTGAGACCTTAACCCAATCTTAATGTCATATAGTTTATAAAATAGAGCCTACCGCAAATATTTAGACAAGCTCAGAGTGACAGCTGGTTTTCATATTAAGCTTTTCGAAATTTGTGAGATAGCTTCCTTAACTAACCTAAATTGCTCCTGCCCTTTCCCAAAAACAGAAGAGAGCATATCCTATTTAAGTGGAATCCCTTGTCTCAAAGCTTCGCATTCATTGCAATATGTTTTGCCATCACAGCCCACAACACCAGGACAATCAGTAGGACAAAAGTCGTTTTTATGTTGCTGGTAAAAATTATCATCGTAGCAACTATCTTCTTTTTTGCAAGAGAAAATTGAAACAACTAAAAAAGTCAAAAAAGTTGCAGTCATTAAAATAATTTTTCGCTTATTCATCATGTTTACTGTTTTTCAGAAAACGTATAATTCGCTATTATATTTTATTAATTCAAATAACTTTTCGCTTTTTCTAATGCTTTTAAAAGTCCTTGTGCGTTTGTTCCACCTGCAGTAGCATAAAATGCCGCTCCACCGCCACCGCCTTGTATTTCCTTACCTAATTCACGTACAATGGTTCCTGCATTTAGGTTTTTATCTTTCACTAAATTATCCGAAATAATTACTGAAAGACTTGGCTTTCCGTTCACCTCAGCACCTAATACCATAAATAGGTTATCAACTTGATTGCGAAGATCGAACGATAAATTTTTGATCGCATCCGCAGAATCAAGTTCTATGTGCTCTGCAATAAAGTTAATTCCATTGATGGTTTGCTGTTTGGTAAGCAAATTTGTTTTTATGGTTTTTGCTTTTTCGCGCAACATTTGCTCTACTTGCTTTTGTAATTCAGCATTTTGATCCAACACGCTTTGCAAGCCTTTTACAACATCTTTCGGATTTTTTAGCAACGCTTTTACTTCCTGTACCAAGGCTATTTGTTCGTTCACAAATGCTTCTGCTTTTACTGAAGTGATTGCTTCAATACGTCTAACACCGGCTGCAACCGCACTTTCGGAGCTTACTTTAAATAAACCTATTTGTCCTGTAGCTGGCACGTGTGTTCCACCACATAACTCTATCGAATAATTTTTATCAAACGTTACTACACGCACTGTTTCGCCATATTTTTCGCCAAACAAAGCCATAGCGCCTGTTTTACGTGCATCGTCAATTGACATTTCACGAATATCGGAAACAATATTTTCACGAATTTTTTGATTTACGATGGTTTCAATCCTTGCAATTTCTTCGTCTGTTACTTTAGAGAAATGCGAAAAATCGAAGCGCAAATATTCATCGTTTACCAAGGAGCCTTTTTGTTCCACATGTGTGCCCAACACTTGGCGCAATGCAGCGTGCAGCAAGTGTGTTGCACTGTGATTGTTTTCGGTTAAATGGCGTCTTTGTGCATTCACTTTTGCTGTAAATGTGTGCGTGAAATTTTCAGGAAGCCTATCCGTAAAATGAATAAAAATTCCGTTTTCTTTTTTAGTATCTGTAATGATTATTTTTTCGTTGATGGACTCTAAAACACCAGTATCACCCACTTGTCCACCACTTTCGGCATAAAAAGGGGTTTGATCTAACACCAATTGGTATTGCTCTTTGCCTTTGGCTTTTACTTTGCGGTATTGGATAATTTTTGATTCAGCTTCCAATGTTTTATATCCAACAAATGTTCTTCCACCTTCTTCTGCTTTTCTACCTTCAACAAGTATCCAATCGCCAGTATCCATAGATGTTGCAGCGCGGGAACGTTTTTTTTGTTCTTGCATGCATTCGTTGAAGCCTTCCATATCAACAGACCAACCAGTTTCTCTTGCCATAAGCTGAGTTAAATCTAGTGGAAAACCATATGTATCAAACAATTCAAAAGCCACATCACCAGGAAATATTTTATTTGTGTATGACAAATGTGCCACTGTATTATTTCCTTTAGATTCAATTTCGATTGCGTTTAAACAACGTTCAAATCTAACAATACCATTTCCTAAAGTTTTGAAAAACGAAGTTTCCTCCTCTTTAATTACTTTTTCAATCAAGCTTTTTTGTAAAACCAATTCAGGGAATGCTTGTCCCATTTGGTTTGCAAGTGTATCTACCAATTGATACATAAAAGGCTCTTTCAAATTCAATGATTGGTATCCGTAACGGATAGCACGTCTTAAAATTCTGCGAATTACATATCCTGCACCCGTATTGGAAGGCAGTTGTCCGTCAGCAATACTAAATGAAATAGTACGTATATGATCGGCAATTACACGCATGGCAATATTGATGGTTAATTGCGACTTATCGGTAGTTGCGTGTTCGTTTTCAGATTTGTATTTTAAATTGCTCAACTGCTCAATTTTATTCAAGAGTGGCGTAAACACATCCGAATCGTAGTTAGATTGTTTGCCTTGCAACACACGCACCAAACGCTCAAAGCCCATGCCCGTATCAACATGCTGCTTTGGTAATTTCACCAATGAGCCATCGGCTTTACGCTCAAACTCCATAAATACATTGTTCCAAATTTCAATCACTTGGGGGTCGTCATTATTTACACGTAATGCGCCTGGTATTTTTGCAATTTCTTCGGCAGTACGTCCATCGTAATGTATTTCAGAGCATGGCCCACAAGGACCAGTATCACCCATTTCCCAGAAATTATCTTTTTTGTTGCCTCGTAAAATGCGGTCTTCTGGAATAAATTGTTTCCAAATATCATAAGCCTCTTGATCAAAGCCTAAACCATCATCGGCACTACCTTCAAACACGGTTACATACAAACGGTTTTTATCAATTTTGTAAACATCGGTAAGTAATTCCCAAGCCCAAGTGATTGCTTCTTTTTTGAAATAATCGCCAAAGCTCCAATTGCCAAGCATTTCGAACATGGTGTGGTGATAGGTATCAACACCCACTTCTTCCAAATCATTGTGTTTTCCGCTAACACGCAAACATTTTTGTGTATCGGCAATACGTGGAAATTTGATAGGCGCATTACCCAAAAACAAATCTTTAAACGGAGCCATTCCAGAGTTGTTAAACATTAGGGTTGGGTCGTTTTTTACCACCATTGGTGCCGATGGTACTATTTGATGCTGTTTTGACTGAAAAAAATCTAAAAATGTTTGACGTACTTTATTGGATTCCATGGCTACGAATTACGAGTTGTTAAGAATTTACGGATTGATTACAGATAAACGAATCCGTTACGAATTTACGAAAAAAGTTTTTTAAAAATTTAGTGCAACTTTAATTACTTCAAAAACAAATTGTCAACTATTTCAATTGGAAAATTATCAACAGTAATTAGGATTGTAAATTTAGTTTATATTTGTGTATATTCGCATAGGGTGTGTTGAAGAAAAAAAAATAAAATCAAGTGAGTAAAAAAATAAAATACAAGTTTGATAGCAAATCTTTATCGTTTGAGAAAATAACGGTTCCTCTGCGAAAACGTGTTTTTAGAGTACTCTCGTACTTAGCTACTGGGCTTGTATTTGCCACCATTACCATTTTGCTTGCTTATAAATACTTGGATTCGCCCAAGGAAAAGCAGTTGCAGCGCGAAATCTCTGAACTTACGCTTCAGTATGAATTATTGAATACCCGTATGGAACAGGTAACAAAGGTATTAACCGATATACAAGAACGAGATAATAACATTTACCGTACTATTTTTGAAGCAGAACCAATACCAACTAGTATACGTCAGGCGGGTTTTGGAGGGGTTGACCGATACAAGGCTTTGCAGGGGTTTAATAGCTCCGATTTATTGATTGAAACAAGCAAGCGCTTGGATAGGATAAGTAAGCAACTTTATATTCAATCCAAATCATTTGATGAGGTTACCCAACTGGTTAAAGGAAAAGAAAAACTATTGGCATCGATACCTGCCATTCAACCCATCTCAAATAAAGACTTAAGGCATCAACCATCTGGTTTTGGGTGGCGCACACACCCTATTTACAAAACGGCTGAATTTCACCCAGGAATGGACTTTGCAGCTGCACAAGGTACAGAAATTTATGCCACAGGCGATGGTACTATTGAGCGTGCTGATGCATTAGCACAAGGATATGGCAATCACGTTGTTATAAATCATGGCTACGGCTACAAAACACTTTACGGACACATGAGTAAAATTGCTGTTCAGGCAGGCCAACATGTAAAACGCGGACAGTTAATTGGTTTTGTGGGTAGCACCGGATTATCTACTGCACCACACGTACATTATGAAGTTGTAAAAGGTGGAGAAAAAATGAATCCTATCAATTATTATTATAACGACTTAACACCAGAGCAGTATCAAAAGTTAATAGAGCTTTCATCACAGTCATCTCAATCGTTTGACTAATATTTTCAGTATCGTTTATGACGAAGAAACAAATTGGGCTTTACACAGCTACTTCAATTGTTATTGCCAATATGATAGGAACGGGAGTTTTTACAAGCCTTGGTTTTCAGGTATTGGGCTTACATTCACTATTTGCATTATTATTACTTTGGTTTATTGGTGGCGTTGTAGCATTATGTGGAGCATTAAGTTATAGTGAACTAGCCTCAGCAATGCCCCGTTCGGGAAGTGAATATCATTATCTTTCCAAAATTTACCACCCTGCCGTTGGGTTTTTATCAGGCTGGGTTTCTTTAACGGTGGGCTTTTCTGCTCCAGTTGCTTTATCTGCCATGCTTATGGGTGGTTATGTATCAAAAGTATTTACAAGTATAGACCCCATTTGGCTAGCCATTGGGCTTGTTGGAGTAATTACACTTATCCATTCGTTAAGCCTTAAAACGGGGAGCAGATTCCAAAATGTATTTACTGCATTAAAAATTGCACTAATTGTTTTTATAATTATTGCAGGATTTGTATCCGATAATCATCAACACATAAGCTTTACAATAAACAGCAATTCACTATCAGAAATCACTAGCTCTGCTTTTTTTATTTCTTTGTTTTGGGTTTCTTATTCTTACTCAGGGTGGAATGCTTCATCCTACATTGCAGGCGACATCGAATCGCCTAAAAAAAATGTTCCACGCTCATTGCTTATTGGAACGGCCTTTGTAATGTTGTTATATATTTTACTGAATTTTGTTTTTCTTTATACTACGCCAATAGATGCAATGGCAGGACAAAAAGAAGTAGGCTTTGTGGTTGCAAAATATATTTTTGGCGATACGGGGGGCAATATCGTAAGCATGATTATTGCATTGCTTTTAATTTCATCGGTTAGTTCAATGATTATTGCAGGACCAAGGGTTTCGCAAGTGATGGGTGAAGACAATTCATTGCTTCGTTTTTTATCCATTAAAAACAAAGCAAACATACCTTATGTAGCAATTGTTTTTCAATCGGTAATATCCGTTGTTTTAATACTTACTTCAACATTTGAGGAAGTATTGATATATGTTGGTTTTACGTTAAACATATTTACCTTTTTAACTGTATTGGGCTTAATAATTTATAGAGTCAAAGAGCCAAATGCAGAAAGACCCTACAAAACCTGGGGGTATCCATTAACCCCTCTCCTTTTTCTAAGTGTTACGCTGTGGATACTGTATTATGGATTGATTAATAAACCTTATGAATCGTTAGTTGGAATAGCAACGGTTTTATTCGGGTTGAATTTTTACTATTTCGGCCGCTCCCAAAAGCCAGATAAGCATCAGCATGACGCTTAAAAACAACAAATTCATCTATTTAAATGAGACACACCACTAAATGGGTGTACATTTTAATGACTAGACATTCATGTATATTTAATTTTCAGATGTCAGCAGCCACCGGCATGAAATTGTGTCAGCCCAGACGCCTAAATCCGGAAACAATGTCACACCAAAAGTTATTTTTTTGAATTGGAATAGCATTTGTTAGGTTCAAATTGAAATTTTAACTAAAAACTAACTAACAAAAAATAGGAGGAACCAAACCATGACAATTGTAAAATGGAAAAAACCTTACACAAATGGAGTTACAAATAATCCAACAGTATTTAACTCCCCTTTTTCAAACTTATTCGAAAACTTTTTTGGTGATGATTTTATTACCAAAGAATATGCAAGCTATGTGCCTGCTGTAAACATCTCAGAAGAGGAAGGTAAATACACTCTTGAGTTATCAGCGCCAGGATTTAAAAAAGAAGATTTTAAAATCGAAATCAAAAAAGGCATATTAACAATTTCTGGCGAACACAAAACAGAGACCGAAACAACTGAAAGAAAATTTACACGTAAAGAATTCAGTTATGGATCATTTCAAAGAAGTTTTTCGCTACCAGAAAGCATTAATGAAGATGCAGTAGAAGCGAAATATGAAAATGGTGTTTTAAACATTACACTAGTAAAATGGGACGACCCTAAAAAAGCGCCCAAAGAAATAAAAATCGCTTAAAGAAAATCCGAAACTGTATTTAAATGATTATCTATTATTAACCAACAATTGTAGTATTAAAAATATGAAATTAACACTTTTAAACTCTTGGCTTATGGCTTGTAGAAACAAACCACAAGTAACAATTAGCGACAATTATAATAGAATAGATTTTAATGCAAACAACGAATCTATCGATTCATATGGTAAAAAAAATGAAACGAACGACAACAGTGTTTCAAAAAAAATGACACATGAATTTGTAGATTTTTCTGGTGGAATGTTAGGAATTTAAAACGATCGTTACATAAATAACAGTTTTAAACGAATAAAAATCCCGATTACAGTTTTGTAATCGGGATTTTTATTTTTACAACAAACAATTGATTTTCAACAATATAAAACCAAAATACTCGACAACAAACGACTACAATTGATTATATGCGTATATAAACGCTTAATAACCGAATAAGCCAATCAAACCTCCACACCTTTGCACCGTCAAAATAAAACAACCGACAATTTTAAAAATAAACAAATTAATTATTAATCCTTAAAACAAAAAACAACATGAACGCATTACGTAACAAAGTACAATTAATTGGTAATTTAGGCATGAATCCAGAAGTAAAAGTATTAGATGGAGGTAAAAAACTAGCGAAAATGAGCATTGCTACAAACGAATCGTATAAAAATGCAAAAGGAGAGTTGGTGAAAGAAACGCAATGGCATAATTTGGTTGCTTGGGGTAAAACAGCCGATATCATAGAAAAATATTTAAAAAAGGGTAGCGAAGTGGCTATTGATGGTAAGTTAATGAGCAGAACATACACTGATAAAGAAGGCACAAAACGTTATATCACTGAAATACAAGTAAACGAAGTGCTACTACTAGATAAAAAAGATTAAATCTAAAAATTCATAAATGCACAAAGCCCCTAATTTAGGGGCTTTGTGCATTTATACTCCAAAATATTGTTTCAAGGTAAAACGCTCTTTTAATCGTACTCCTTTTTCGGTATGCTGAACGGTGCAACATTCGTTTACCGAATCGTGCTCAAAAAATAAAATAAACTCTTCATCTGCAGCACGATTCATAAAAGCATCTTTTTCTGTCAATGTAAGCAAAGGTCGAGTATCGTATCCCATTACATACGACAAAGGAATATGACCAATAGAGGGCAACAGATCGGCCATAAAAACAATTGTTTTGCCTTTATATTGTATGTGTGGAATCATCATAGCATCAGTATGTCCACGAGTAACCATAACGGAAAAGTTTTCGCCTAGCTGTTTACTTTCTAAATATTCGTTTGAATGGCCATCAACTGTAGCTTTTGTATTATCAATAAACTTAAGCTGCCCACACTCCTGCATAGGCAAAATATTTTCTTTAATGAAACTAGGCTTTTCTCTAGGATTAGGTTTTGTAGCCCACAGCCAATGCTCCGAATGAGTCCAATACGTAGCGTTTTTAAATACTGGTTCAAAACCTGTTTTATCAGCATTATATTTTATACCGCCACCACAATGATCGAAATGCAGGTGTGTTAAAAACATGTCGGTGACATCATCGGTAGAAAATCCTGCCAATTTTAGTGACTTTTCTAATGAATCATCACCATTCAAATAATAATGACTATAAAACTTAGCATCTTGTTTATCGCCCAAGCCATTATCTACAAGTATTAATCGATTACCATCCTCAATTAATAAACTGCGCATTGACCAATTACATAAATTATTTTCATCGGCAGGGTTTGTTTTACTCCATAAACTTTTGGGTACAACACCAAACATTGCGCCACCATCTAATTTAAAGTTACCGGTATTTATTACGTGTAATTTCATAATCGATATTTTATTGATAAAACAAATCCTTTACCATTGAGTATTTTATTTTACTTATTTTGCGAAGAGCTTACAGCACAACCGTTAAAAACATGGCCATCTAATTCAACTTGAGAAGAATAAATATATTCGCGTTCACTCATTCCATCACTACAATTGCCATTGGTAATGGTTACTTTTATTTTATGTGACTCTGTACTATTTTCAGAAACATATACTTTTGACTTGCCTTTATCTTGTGGTTTTGTATAAACAAAATGATAAAATTTCGCTTCCATTGGGTTGAAAAAATCAATTAAATTTTCTTTTTCAGACACTTGAACTCTCCAAAATGGCTCATTGCCCATGCACCAATAATCATAAGCAAAACAAGTGTTTTTTTCATTTTTTTGTTCGGCAACAAGTACATCATTAACTAAAAACGCTGTTGCCTTTCCATTTTTTGAAAAAAGTATCCCATTAAGTTTTACATATATTGTTTGCCCTTGATAAGCGTTTGGCAAAAGTACTTTATATAAAGAGTCTAGCTTTTTGCTTTCATTTTTTAAAACTATTTGTTGACTATCGATACAACTAAGTATAAATGATGGAGCATACAAACCTTCTAACTGATAATTATCCGTTTGTGTTTCTGCTAAAACTAGGCTATCATTAGCAACTGTTAAATTTGTATTGGATTGATTTTGCGAACAAGAGCAAAACAAAACAGCATTTATTAATAAAAAAACTATTTTTTTCATGTTCAATTTTTATTCAAAAATAACCATTTCTACTCGCCTGTTTTGCTGACGGCCTTCCTCTGTGCTATTATCTGCAATAGGTTTTGACGAACCAAACCATTCTACCTTAAACCTATTATCAGCTATCCCTTTAGCAACCAAATATTTTTTTATTGCTTCGGCTCTCTTTTCTGAAAGCGTTAAATTAGCCACAACATCGCCTTTATTATCGGTATGTCCAGAAATTTTAAGCTTCCATGTTGGTTTCTTTATCATTAAGTTTGCGAGTTCATCGAGTGATGCAAAAGATGTTTCTTTTATAATATCTTTTCCTGTTGCAAACTCTAAATTACTGAATGCTTTTTTTAATACTTCCGCCTCTTTTGAATCCAACTTAACAGCAATTTCACCTATAGATACTTTTTTAAATTTATTTACCTCAGATGGTAAAAAATGATACTTATAAGGATAATCCATACCATTTCTTAAAGCGGTCCATGTTTCGCCACCAACAGCAATTTTCACCTCTGGCATTGAATCGGTTTTTTCGCCCTCTAATCTAAACAAAGTATTTTCGTCAAAATTTAATTCATTAAAAGAGAATACACCATTAGCGTTTCGTGTGGAAGATGCCAAAACATTCCCATTAATATCTATCAATAAAAGCTTTAACTCTGGGCAACCTTTATTTGAAACAACACCTGCTTTATCAATACACGCATCGTCCTTATCTGCAACTCCATCACCATCCGTATCTGGGCAGCCTTTTAAAGTAATTAGACCAGCAACTTCAGGACACGCATCTTCTTTATCCAACACCTTATCGCCATCTTTATCTGGGCAACCTTTTGTATCAATAACGCCTTTTTCATCTGGACATAAATCATCCTTATCCACTACTCCATCGCCATCTTTATCAAAAACCTCATTCGCTTTTTTTGAACTAGTAACCTCATTAGTATCATTTTTTTTATCTGAACGCTCTTCCTTTATTTTCTTTTTACTACCTTTTCCAAATGTTATATTGAAACCCCAATTAAAATGAATATTTTTTGTGTTTTGAGGGAATATTGCACCCAACAAATTATCACTAACAATATAAAATTGAGTTGGGCCATTGCCAAAACACAAACCTAAACCAGCATTATTATAGCTTCTGTTGTACATTGAGTAAGACAACGAAAAGCCAAACCAGTTACCAATACGTTGATTATACGAAAGAGCTAACCCAGGATGAATGGACTTATCAAATACCTGACCATACAACAATGCCCCAACATTTATTTTTTGGGTAAGTTTATAATTACTACCCATATATACCTGAGTGGACAAACGTGTTGTGTATGCGTTATTTAAAGTATCTAACTTAAACGTATTAACAACAGAATCTAACAAAGCACTAAATTTACTATCCGAAGTATCATTTAACAATTGATTGATGCTAACGCCCTCATAAGTATAACTGGCGTTAGTATTGCTACTCTGGTAATTCGATACTTGATCTTTCCAACGAATAAAGCCCAAATCAATAATACTCGCAGAAAAACTAAGCTTTTCATTAAGTTTATAAACACCACCCAAATCAATACCTAAACCTTTATTTTTTTTCTTAAATAAATAATCTGCAATTGGACCTGATGCAACACTATCAATACCCGAAACATTTATTTTAATATTCGACTTAGCTGTTATTGCAAAAGAATTGGGGTCTGTTGTTAATGAAACATCCGATTCTTCTGTCCAAACATTTTCCATTCCGTATAAATATTTCAATTTCCCACCAACAGTTAATTTTTCGTTAATCTCTCTTGCGTAACCCAAACCGTACTCGCGATAATGAATAGCATTGATTCCAAAATTAAAATTAACCTGCTCGCCAAGCATTGCGCCATTCCCTTTCCAAATAAATTCCATAAAGTTTTTAGGATACCTGAAACGAACATTAATTTTTTCGGTAGCATTAAAACTGAAATAATTTTTCTTAATTCTAAATCCAAAAGATAATAAATCTGGTTGAAATGCCATTGATATATAATTGTTAGTAGATAGCTTACCTAACATGTTATCAAAATCAACATACAATGAATCGCCATTATGACGAATTAAATCGGAATATTTAAAGCCACTATTACTAATATTTATATACTGTGACGAAATTACTGGCAAACCAATGTAAACATTGTTTGAATGAACTAGAGCAGGATTAGCATACATACGCTGAGGCACCATTTCCATATTATACAGAGTAAGATTTTGTTGCCCTTTAGTATTTTTTATAAAAAAAGTTACAACAACAGCTATTATTAAAAGCACTTTGGAATTGGAAAGCATTTCTGTTAATTTTTTATTTTTTGAAAACATATAAATCGAATAATTTGAATACACTAAAACACTACGCTTTCAACTACAGCTTCGCCTTTAACTGAACTTGCACACCTAATTTAAAATCAATTTTATAATGTGAATATATTTTAACATTTGTATTTCCTCCGTTTGTAGTATTAGCAGATGCTTTCACAAGTAAATACTTGGCTGTATTAAGATTATTTAATCGTGCTTTTGTAAGCGTTACATCATAAGTTGTTTGGGTTGGCGATGTTACAATACCTGTATTAATATTTACAACTCCTGATTTAAGCAATGTCTGACTAGGAACAACTAATGAATCTAATTTTGTGTACAAACTATCAGCAAAATAAACTTGCATATCTACATCAAAAGGAAAGCCATTTGAATTAAACGTTCTAATTAATGCCCACTGCACTTCTTCAGGCAGTGTTGATGTAAACTCAAAAGGAATAGTATCAACAAGAATAAAATTAGATGCACTACCGTATAACGGTAACTCAACCTCCATGTCAACCATCAACTTACTTGTATCTAATACAAAATTATTATGTGTTGTGCCTCCTGCAGGATTTGTTTGTGAGCTAAGCTGATATATCAAATACCTAGGTGTATTATTAATAACTGTAGCAATATTGCTGTTGGTGTTATTCAATGAAAAAGAATCAACCAAAACCTGACCAACCTGACTAAAAGTGGGGCTTTGAATAGGTAACGGATTAGGAGCGCCCGTTATAGCATATGGCGCAGAACCGGGGTTATAGCCAAAAAACTGAGAAACACCAGCTTGAATGGGAACACCGTATGAGTTAGCAATAATTACTTTTATGTGCGGATCTACCAATGAAAATGTTGCCGACCCCAACACATTTCTAAACACAGAAATATCTACTGTATCAACATCTGGCGTAATAGGCATTTGACCTATATCGCCATATATTTTGTCAAAATTTAAATTATTTATATTAATACTTAATGATAGTTGATTGGATGGTGAAATTGGATTTCCTGAACCACTAATTGTAAGTTCGTAATTTGCAACAATTTCATTGAATGTTGTTCCGCCATTTGTCATATCAAATTTATAACCTGCTAAATCAGAACTTGAAATATTGGTAACAGGAACCGTTCCCGTATAGTTAAATGGCATTGTCTTTGTAAAAGCTACACCATTTTTTCTGGCGCCTGGCAATGTTAACTTTATTTGACCACTATACTGAAAATCTGAGTTTAGCGATACGTCAAGACTTCCTGTTTTAAATATTACGGAGTCTATTTTAGGGCCATTATTCCCCGAGTCAAAAGCCAATGTTTGACTGTAAGGAATTGTAATGGTTCCTGCTATCCCTAAAGCAGAAATCTGTCCATTATCAAGCGACATAGTGAATGGAGGAGGTTGATTATTAGGAATTTGTATCAAATCCTTTGCCATTAACGAAAACAAATTACCTCTATATACTAAGGAACAAAAGTTATCAGCATCAACCACAACCAAGCCTCCGCCATTTTTTAGCATGTCTTCTAAGCTTAATGACGAATATACCAATGGCACAGCCAAATTCGGATTCCATTCTACGCCCATCAGTTTGTCTAACTCAAAATTATCTTTCACACACGAAACAAGTGTAAAAGACATTAATACAGCAAATAAGCCGTAAACGATAATTGTTGTTCGTTTGTTGTTTGTCATTGTATTTATAAATTATGAGAGGCTAAAGTACAAAATCTAAAAAAACGAGGGCACTTATTTTTAATTAAAATATACTCCAACAACTGAGTAAGTATGTGTGAATAAATGTAAAACTTACATTAATTGATAAACATACACTCTCTTGTCCGAACTACCAGTAATCAACATAAATGTAGAATCATTATTAATATCTCCAACACAAAAAGAAGTCGAGCCACTAACAGGAAACCCTTTAAATAAAATACCCGTTTCATTAAACAAATACAACTCATTGGTTTCATTACAAACCACTCCTATTTTAGCTGTACCATCTGGAAAAGATAAAACCATTGGAGCTTTAGAAATTTTAGCCTTAAATTCATAGCTAAATAGTAACGATTCATCTCGCTTATATACGTACAATTCATTATTAGAAACAAAAATATACTCTGGAATATTATCATTATTAATATCCTTATACTCAAAAAACGTATTTGTTTTAAAACGATTCATTTTTACTTTTTCTTTTTGCCCACTGAAACTTGTTTTATAAACAACACCCAACGTATCTGCAACAACAATTGAAGTAGCCATATAATCACGTCCTAGTTCAATATAAAAACTATGCACATCCGCTACTGTTCGGTCTTTTAGTTTCACAATACGTTCGCCATGTCTATTAAATACATAAATAGTCCCTAGTTCATCCAAGGCTATCAAATGATCTTTACCATCTATTTTATGATATTGAATTGCTGTTTTTATTAGTGCTTCCGATTTACCAAATTTAAACCCAGCAACCTCATCGCCATTCGTTTTAAAACAATGGATTTTTTTATCTTCATCAGCAACAAACATTCGATAATCTTTTTTATCCTCATAATCAACCACTGTAACAGCGTTGCTAACACCTGCCGTCAATACCACAGGAAAACCTTTCATATCCTTACCGTTTCTATCACACAAATAAATTGCAGAGCGTGTAGCAAAAAGCAACTGTAGCTTTTTATTTTTCAAAGCATCAATCTGTTTTACATCTCCAATAATTTTATCATTCAATTGCTTTGTCCACAATATTTTTCCTGTATTACTAATCAAATACACCTTATTGGCATCGTCTTGTACAAAAATTTCTTTTGTTTGATTATTGTGATTAATCAGCAATTGTGGTTTTGAACTAATAGTAGTATCGATTGACGATTCCCAAAGAGTACCACTTTCCTGCTTAAAATCTGGATTATATTTTAAGTATGCATT
Organism: Bacteroidia bacterium; assembly: GCA_049651825.1. Classification (GTDB taxonomy): domain Bacteria; phylum Bacteroidota; class Bacteroidia; order 2-12-FULL-35-15; family 2-12-FULL-35-15; genus 2-12-FULL-35-15. Next base: position 3,471 of record JBASCV010000002.1, on the reverse strand, counting down.
GCTATAAAACAAATTGTTAGTTTTATTAAGTGTAAACTGCATACCAACGGCTTCAAACTTGTAAAATGTTTCCAACTGTGCCTCTATATCATCAATCAACTCATCATCCATACATGAAGCATATATATTGGCCGAACGCGCTATTGATGAGTAGATATATAAATTCGATTCATTTGAAATATTTTCAGAAAACAATTTATAATTCTTATCGTTAACTAACACTTTATTGTTTTCGTACGAATCAATAAAATAATTTAAGGCTTCCGAACTATTCGCAAAAACTATATAATCGTCTATTGAAGTATAATACGTGTTATATAATTTCTTAAACTGCCACCCTAAAAGTTGAGGCACCAATTGTGGTATGTTTATATACTGAATACGATGATTACGATATTCTTCTGACGTTAAAACAGTAGGTTGTTTACTTTTATTTTCACTCACATCTTCTTCCAAATCATTTTTTTTACCTGTTGATAAATTTGCAAGCTCGTTCAAACTACTTAAAGCCATTTCAATATTATCTGCATGTAATACTGCGTACGAATTATTACGATAATCTATTGAACCAGGTTCTGTTACAACCAATGCCATCTCTCCGTCTATCCAATCCAACATTGAACGTTCAATATTAATTCCATACTTTCTCTCTAAACTTGCTGCATAGTGTTCGTAACTCTGCAATCGTAACTGTTGAGTACCGCTTAAATAATTTTTGTAATCCCTATGATATAATTTTATATTACTAATACTAAAAAACACCATTAAAGCCGTTTTTGATGGAATTATTTTAGTTAATTCTATCTCAGCTGGCTCTTGTCGCCTCAATACATTTAAAAATTTTATAGCCGAATCATTGGCTTGAGTAAAACCGCTTAAAATTAAGGAGTTGGGCTTAATCATAACATCCCAACCTGAACAATCGGCAAAATCAGAAAAACCATTCACCTCTCTATCCATTGATACAGAAGTGAAATGCGATAGTAACGAAGGAAAGTTTTTGTAATTTACATAAATATTGGCATCAACATTTTTACCTGCTGTTGTTATCACCTTTTTAAAATTTTTATCTGTCATCAACGATACGCCCGATTTTAACTGACGAATAGACGCTTCAACCAAATTAGGTTTTATACTCATCATTAAAATACCATCTACAAAAGCAAAGCTTAAAGAATCAGTTTGTGCATCGTTTAAATAAATAGAATGAATTGAAACTTCAGCATATTCACGCGAAACAAAATCCTTGCCTTTATTTATCTTTTTAAAAAAATCATTTATGGGTTCTTTTTGAGTAAGATTAGGTAAACTATACACATATAAAAAATCAAATTTCGACACGCCCGACATGTGACTCGAAACAAAAAGCGACCTATTTTCCAATAGTTTATAAACCTTAACATCACTAGCAATAAGTGAATCGATATATTTTGCTTTATTGTTTATTGACGAAAAGGTAGACGTATTTGTTAGTGCTTCCCAAAAAACACTTATTTCAGAAAGTTTTTTCCAAACCTGATGTGCCTGCTTACTTTCTATGATTATACCAGCATCGCCCGGAATAGCATTAACAGCATCACTTACAGGAGTGTGAAGCTCTTTAGTATATGTAAACCAATAAATGCCTCCGGCAAGTAGCAATGCAACACCTAGTCCTAAAGCAATTTTTTTCCACATACAATTATAAAAAGGTATTTTTCAACACGCTAAGTTATATAATCAAGTAGTTATACTTTAGCTAATAAAATAAAATTACTAACAGCGCAGTGCTCATTAATAGTCCGTTTAGTTTACAGAAAACAAAACGAAATTAAACCCAAACTAGTGAAATTACTTTTGAGGAGAATCAAAAACAGTAAGTAGCTCTACTTCATAAACCAAAGCAGAATAAGGAGGAATAAGCCCATCAACACCTTTTGCTCCAAAAGCAAGAGCACTAGGTATATAAATACGCCACAACGAACCAACAGGCATTATTTGCAACACCTCTTGCATCCCTGCAATTACGCCACTAGGCGATGTTTTGTAAGGAGTATTTTTAGGATAAGTATCTTCAAACAAGGTATTATTAGGTAAAAAACCCTTTAAGTGCAATTGTATTGAATCGTTTAATTGAGGTCGCTTACCTGTACCAGCCTTTAATATAGTATAACATACACCGCTGGGCAATACACCAATTCCTGGCTGAGTTTTTAAAGCATCAAACAATGCTTTTTCTGTTTTCTTCCCTTGTTCTACCGCATTTAAGCTTTGATATTTCTTTATTAACGCCTGTACACTATCCTTGTTTACCAACAATTCTTTACCCAACATAGCATCGTCCATTCCTTTTTTAAACAAAGTAGGGTTGGTAACAGAAAAACCATTGTTAACAATAAATTGCCCAATATGAGCGCCTAAAATGTATTGGATACTATCTTGAAAGCCAACAAGCTTTTTAATAGAACCAGAAGTGTTCACAACTGGTGTTTGAGCATATACAGATACAGAAAAAACATTTAAAAACAATGAAATCAGAAGGAATAATCTAAACATAAAAAACTATAAAATTAAAACATCCACAATATTACCAACCCGTATTTGAAGATATTAAAACCCAAACATTTGAAGATGTCCACATAAACAACGCATTATCAAAATTATCATTAAATGTGACTGTTGCACCTCCTGGAGTTGATACATTTCCACCATCTTGAATTTCAAAAGAGTCATTCGCATCACCATCAACATTTACTATAAAAAGCAATTGACCCACCTGAGAACCTGCACCCAAGACCATGGTTCTATTCGTTGCAGTCGCATTGTTTGACGTCACTTCTAAATAGCTCACATCACTTACAGTTACAGCTTGGTTATCACCAGTTAAAGAAACTGCAGTTTGTCTTAAAGCAAAACCACCGTTAACATCTAACTGTACATTAGGTGCAGTAACATTAACCCCCACCTTTCCTGTAGAATTACCAATAGAAACAACACCAGTAGAAGTACCTGTATTAATATTTGTAGTACCAGTTGAACCACCTGTATTAATATTTGTTGGTTGGTTATTACTTACATTAACATTTACACCACTAGTACCAGAGCTTATATTAACCTGTGCTATTCCAAATGGAGTACCAATATTGAGAGTTTTACTTGCTGCACCAGTTCCTATATTAATCGTTTGTGCACCTGTACCAGTACCAATGTCTATATTTCCTGTATTGGCACCTGTACCACCTATAGTTATTGAACCTGTTTGCGCTGTACCACCTATGCTAATTGTACCTGTTGTTGTTGAAGCACCTATTGTATAAGTGGAAGCACCAACACCATCCAAACTATAATTTCCTGTACCAACACGCTCAATGAGAGCTGTTGCTCCAGTTGTATTACCTATTGTTATTGTTTTTGCTATTGAAGTTCCCATATTAATCGCACCTGTTCCAGAATTCAATGTCAATGAAGATGCACCGTTAGTAGAACCCAAAG
>JBASCV010000001.1:0-13953 GCA_049651825.1 Bacteroidia bacterium | reverse complement strand
ATTCTTTTCGTTCATCATTTTTTGCACTTTCATAAGTGCCGCTAAAATATCCTTTTACAAGAAGATCGTTTTTTATTGCGAATTGGTCACAGGCTTTTCTTTGCGTTTCTAAACTGAGATTATTATCAGCTTGTTCTTTTGTTGAAACCCTTGTGTAAATAACGCAATTGTTTGTTCGCTCATCTTTAAAGACTTTTCCTTTGGCGAACTTTCCTAGTAATGTTGTTGTCTCTGTCATGCTGCAATTTTTATTTCTGTATTTTTATGTAAATCAATTATCATTTCATTTTCTTCTTCACAGCAATTTATTTTTCTGTGAGCCTGATAAACCAAGTGACTGAACGTTTTTAAAAATTCTAGAAATTTTAAAATCTGTTCATCACTTAAATTTTTGAACTCAGGACTTTGTTTTAATTCTTCAAGCGTTAAATCTTCTTCACGGTTGAATTCGTTGTTTTTATCTATCTTCTTCATGGCTTTCTAAATGGAAATTAGGTACTCTTTTGCGAACGTGGTAGCGATTTCAACTATCTTTTTTTGAGGGGAAAAATCAAGGAAATAAACTTGCACGTTCAAAATTTAAATGCTATACTTAATTGCAAAAAAGGGTTAAATCATCTTTTTTTATTTGGTTAAAAGATTAAACATTTTTCTAAGCAAAATTAAATTGCGTTTACAAACCAATTTCTCGGTTTCGAAGCCAACTCCCAGTTCATTTCGTTAGTTTTCTTATATAGCTCAAAATGGAGTTTTCGGACTTGTATAGACCTGTAACGGCACAAATCGGCATATTGAAATTCCACATTTATTTTGTGATCAGGAATCATCAACCATTTTTAAATATGAGCTTCTATAAAACATAAAACAAAACTATTATCCGAGAAAATTATACACATACCGTTTGAACGCTTGTATTGAATGATTTGGAATGATTTTTAATTTTTTTGAATGATTTTAAGAAAAATGGAACGATTTTCATCTTCAGAAAACAAATGAAAAAAGAAGCTTGACAAATTGATTATCAACAAGTTTGCCCTTACCCATAGTTTAAGAGCTAAAAATTCGTATTTTTCGGTAACCAAGTTTAAGTTATGTCCGGCAACGAAGCCAAAACAAGAAAAGATATTATTGACAAGCGCCTGCAAGCTGCGGGATGGAATATTAATGACCATACACAAGTAGTTGAGGAGTTTGATATCGCTGTAAAATTACCCGATGGCGTAAATGAGCCTCGCACCAAATATGAAGGGCATCAATTCAGTGATTATGTACTACTTGGCAAGGATGGTAAGCCTTTAGCGGTTGTTGAAGCTAAAAAATCAGCTGTAGATGCTAACATAGGAAAAGAGCAAGCCAAACAGTATTGCACCAACATTCAAGCCCAACATGGTGGCGAATTGCCTTTTTGTTTTTATACCAATGGGCATGACATTTACTTTTGGGATTTAGGAAATTACCCACCAAAAAAGGTATATGGTTTCCCTACTCGTGATGACTTAGAACGTTATCAATATATCCGTAAAGCTCGTAAATCATTAGCGAGCGAATTAATCAATACTAGCATTGCCGGAAGAGATTATCAAATCGCCTCCATTCGTGCCGTTATGGAAGCGGTCGAAAAGCGAAAACGTAAATTTTTATTAGTAATGGCTACAGGTACAGGTAAAACTCGTACTTGTATTGCACTGGTAGATGCTTTAATGAAAGGCGGATGGGCTGAAAGAGTATTATTCTTAGTTGATAGGATTGCTTTAAGAGATCAAACGCTTGAAGCATTTAAAGAACATTTACCAAACGAACCACGCTGGCCAAAAGTTGGCGAAAAAGAAATCACAACCGACAGGCGTATTTATGTTTCAACATATCCAACTATGTTGAATGTGATCCGTGATGAAAAGAATGCCTTGAGTCCTCATTTTTTCGACTTAATTATTGTTGATGAAAGTCATCGAAGTATTTATAATACTTACCAAGAAATTTTAGAATACTTTAATACCATTACATTGGGTTTAACAGCAACACCTACCGATGTAATAGATCATAATACATTTAAATTATTTGAGTGCGAAGAAGGTCTTCCAACTTTCGCATACTCTTATGAAGAGGCTGTCAACAACATTCCTCCTTACTTGAGCAATTTTCAGGTAATGAAAATTAAAACCAAGTTTCAGGAAGAAGGAATTAATAAGCGTACCATTTCTTTACAAGATCAAAAAGAATTGATTTTGGATGGAAAAGAAATTGCTGAAATAAACTACGAAGGAACTGATTTAGAAAAGTCAGTCATCAACAAAGGAACAAATGCTTTAATCGTTCGGGAGTTTATGGAGGAGTGTATTAAAGATCCTAATGGTGTACTACCCGGAAAAACAATTTTCTTTTGTGCTACCATGAAACATGCACGAAGAATGGAAGAATTGTTTGATGCTTTTTATCCTGAGTATAAAGGAGAATTAGCAAAAGTATTAGTAAGCGATGATCCTCGTGTGTATGGCAAAGGTGGTTTGTTAGATCAATTTACCCATAACGATATGCCTCGCATTGCTATTAGTGTGGATATGTTGGATACCGGAATTGATGTGCGTGAATTAGTAAACTTAGTATTTGCTAAGCCTGTATTTTCTTATACAAAGTTTTGGCAAATGATAGGACGAGGTACTCGTTTATTGGAACCAACTAAAATGAAACCTTGGTGTACGCACAAGGATAATTTTTTGATTTTAGATTGTTGGGATAATTTCGAGTATTTCAAATTAAATCCTCGTGGTAAAGAAGCAAATACAACATTGCCACTGCCGGTGCGTTTATTTGGAATACGCTTAGATAAAATTGAAAAAGCGCAAGAGCTTAATAAAACGGAGATTATTGAAAGTGAAACTGCGAAACTAAGAAAACAAGTTGCAACGCTCCCAAATAACTCCATCGTCATTTTAGATGCTAAACATGAATTACAACGTTTGGATGACGATAATTTTTGGAACAATTTAACTAGCGATAAATTAGAGTTTTTACGTTCTGTTGTTAAGCCTTTATTTAGAACGGTTTCTGATACTGATTTCAAAGCCATGCGTTTTGAAAAAGATGTTTTAGAAGTATCCTTGGCGCATTTATCGGATGAGAAAGAAAAGTTTGAAGCCTTAAAAGATAGTATTATTGAAGAGATTGGCGAGTTACCTATTTCAGTAAATAGTGTGGCTAAAGAATCGGATATTATTCGTCTAAGCCAAACCAATAATTATTGGGCAACTATTACAGAAGAAAAGTTTGAAGTATTAACTGCCAAACTTTCGCCACTAATGAAATTTAGAGAAGCAATTGTTCCACTTGGACCGGCTAAATTTAATTTTAAAGATGAGTTGTATGCCAAGGAGTATGTTGAATTTGGACCAGAACACGAAGCCTTGAGTATTGCTAAATACAAGGAGTTGGTTGAGCAAAAAATAAATGAATTAGTTTCTGAAAGCCCTATCCTTCAAAAATTAAAACAAGGGCAAGAAATATCAAAAGAAGAAGCGGAACAATTAGCGGAAGCTTTGCATGATGAACATCCACACATTACAGTTGATTTATTACGCAGAGTGTATCACCACCGTAAAGCGCAATTGGTGCAATTTATCAAGCACATTTTGGGTATTCAGGTTTTAGAAACGTTTCCCGAAACAGTCTCTAATGCCTTTAACGAATTTATAAAAGCACACACTTATTTAACTGCCCGCCAATTGCAGTTTTTAGATTTATTAAAAAAATACATTTTGGATAAAGGTGAATTAAGCAAACGTAATTTAATTGAATCGCCATTTACTATGCTCCACCCGGAAGGAATTCGTGGAGTTTTTAGACCAAATGAAATAGAAGAAATATTAAATTTTACAAATAAATTATTAGCCGCATAATTATGTTACAAAGCAACCCAGCATTAAAAGCCTTAATTGATCGTCTTTGGAATAACTTCTGGAGTGGCGGAATAAGTAATCCACTTACTGCAATCGAACAAATCACCTATTTGTTGTTTATGAAACAAATGGATGATTTAGAAGCAAAGCGTGAGCGTGATGCTAAATTTACCGGAGAGAAATACACTTCTAAATTTTCTGGTAAGTACAAAGTTCCCGGCAGTACCGAAAGCGTTGACAAACAAGAGTTGCGTTGGAGTAATTTTAAGCGCATGCCTGCCGAAGAAATGTTATTACATGTGCAAACCAAAGTTTTCCCGTTTTTAAAAGAATTTGAAGGGGGCTCTAAGTTTACTCAATCGATGGCTAATGCGGTGTTCATTATGCCAAAGCCAAGTTTGTTGGTTGAAGCCATTAATATTATTGAATTAATTTTTGTCGAAATTGAAAAAGATGCCAGTGAAGGCGGACAATCTTTTCAAGACATACAAGGCGATGTATATGAAATGTTACTCGGTGCCATTGCAAGTGCCGGTAAAAACGGACAATTTAGAACACCTCGTCACATTATTAAATTAATGAATGATCTAGTTCAACCTAAATTAGGACAAAGAATCGCTGATCCTTCTTGTGGAACAGGGGGGTTTTTGTTAGGCGCTTATCAATATATTTTAACTGAGTTAGCTTATAAAGAAAGTCCAGATTCTATCATGCCGGATGAAGATGGTTTTATGCGAGCAACCATTTCGGCTACTTTGAATGATACATTAAAAGGTATCGTAGAAAAATCTTTGTTCGGGTATGACATTGATACAACAATGGTACGTTTGGGTTTAATGAACTTGATGATGCACGGTATCGAACAACCCAATATTGATTACAAAGATACATTAAGCAAAAGTTTTAATGAAGATGCGCAATTTGATATTGTGTTAGCAAATCCTCCATTTACTGGAAATATAGATAAAGGCGATATTAATGAAGGTTTAAAATTAGGAACCACAAAAACAGAATTGCTTTTTATTGAACGCATTTATACTATGCTCAAAATGGGAGGTACAGCGGCTGTAGTTGTTCCTCAAGGCGTTTTGTTTAGCAGTGGGAAGGCATTTGTTGCTGCTCGAAAAATAATGGTAGAGCAAAGTGAACTAAAAGCCGTAATTACAATGCCAAGTGGCGTTTTTAAACCCTATGCAGGGGTGAGTACTTCTATTTTAATTTTCACAAAAGGTGGTGAAACTAATAATGTCTGGTTTTATGAAATGCTAAACGATGGTTATAGTTTAGATGATAGACGAAATAAAATTGACAAAAGCGATTTACAAGATATTATTAAGCAATATAAAACACGTGATTCCCAATCCATAGAAAATGAAAACAGAGGCGGGCATTTCTTTCATATTTCAAAACAAGAAATCATTGACAACCACTACGACTTAAGCTTAAGTAAGTACAAGCAAGAAGTTTATGAAGAAATAAAATACGAAACTCCAAAAATTATTTTTGAAAAATTAGAAAGTATTGAAGCTAATATCCTTAAAGGCATTAAGGAACTAAAAGAATTAATCTGATGAAATTTGTAAAGATAAAAGATGTTATCACCGAGGTAATTACTGGCGAATGGGGAGAAGAGGGTTCACCCGAAGATGGGGTAAAGGTTATCCGGACCACTAATTTTACAAATCAAGGAATAATTGATTTAAGTAAAATCGTTTACCGAAAAATTGATCCTAAAAAAATTGAAAAAAAGAAATTAATTCAAGGTGATGTCATAATTGAAAAATCAGGCGGAAGTCCAACACAACCAGTTGGAAGAGTTGTATACTTTAATGAGATTGAGGAGAATTATTTGTGTAATAACTTCACCTCAGTTATTAGACCTAATAAAAATATTCTTTTTCCCAAATATTTCTTTTATGCCTTATTTTTTAAACATCAACGAGGTGAGACTTTAGGTTTTCAAAACAAGACAACCGGAATAATCAATTTGAAACTGGATAATTATTTAAACACAAAATTATTCCTTCCAACTTTACTTGATCAAATGCGAATTGCGGAAGTATTAAGTCAATGTGAAGCACTGATTATTCAACGCGAACAAAGTATCAATTTTTTAGAGGAATTATTAAAAAGCACATTTGTTTTAAGGTTTATTGATAAGAAATTCCCTTTGGTAAAGCTTCAGGATCTTACAACCAAGATTACGGATGGAGAACACAAAAAACCCGATTATATAGAATCAGGAATGCCCTTTATTTCAGTTAAAAATATTTCTAAAGGATTCTTGAACTTCGCTGATTGTAAATATGTTTCTATTGAGGATCATAATAAATTTAATAAAAGATGTAATCCGGAATTTGAAGATATTATTTACACAAAAGTGGGAGCCACTTATGGTCGTGCAGTTGTAGTAAATGTGAATAAACCATTTAGTCTATACGTTAGCGTGGCATTAATTAAACCAGACAAAACAAAGATTAACCCATATTTTCTGAAAGCGGCTATCAACCATCCTTTTGTTAAAAGGCAAGCGGATAAATCAATTAAAGGTGCTGGTGTTCCGGACTTGCATTTAATTGAAATAAAATCATTTAAGATTCCTTTACCTCCTATGAAGGAACAAATAGAATTTGCTTCCATTGTAGAAAAGGTTGAAACTTTAAAAGGTCAATATCAAGAAAGCTTATTAGAGTTGCAGAACATGTATGGTGTTTTAAGTCAAAAAGCTTTTAAAGGTGAATTAAACCTAAGTGGATTAAATATTGATCATATAAAACCCTTCAAAGATAAAGAGGTAGTAACATTGGAAAATTTAATTGTCGTTCCCAAAAAAGAACATCGACAAAAAATAACAAAAATTGGTAAGGTTACAGTAGAAAATTTATATGAAGATGGAATTGCTAAACTTATCAAAAAACATTTTAAACATTTGGATTTCAGATTTTCTGAAATTATAAAAATGTTGGAAGATGAAGAAGCTATAGCTCCAACTTATTATACTACCGAAGAATTGAAAAGGCTTACAGTTCCAAATCCAATTGATATTCAAACTTTTATTTTTGATTGCGTTGAAGGAAAAAATAAACATTTAAAATTGGAGCAAAAATTTTATAACTATTACGATGATTATGAATTAAAAAATATAAATCTTAAGGAAAGTAAAGAAGAGTTGGCAAAAAAATTAATTGGAAGCCCTCCTTTGATCACAGGTGATGATATTAACGGTATTTATTTTCGCATTATTGAATGAAAATTTTAAGAGTCAAACTTCCTGATAATTTAAAAGAACCATTCCGAAGCCTTCATCCGGGTTTCGAAATATTCTTTTATCCGAACCTAAATAACAAAACTATTGAACCAATTGGCTTGGCTGGTTTAAATGGTTGCGGAAAATCCAATCTTCTTGAATTGCTCTCTGAAATATACTATTACTTAGATAGTTTGCAGTTAGAATTTCCTACTACTGCTGTAATAGAAGATAAAGGGTTTGGGTTTGAAATTGATTACGCACTGCCTCTTACATTTGACCGATCCTTTATTACTTTAGATAGTGAAGCAGGTTTTGCTGTTGATGAAAATTATTTTGTCGTCCGAGTGATAAAAGCGGTAGATGGAAGTCCCTCTTATAGTATTACTTCAATTAAACATTATCTAAATGAGAGGGAAACTAAAAAAGAAAAGGAAAACAAGGAAGCTATTGCAAATTCGAAGCCTCCGGTTTGGGTATCTGTAAAAGCTGATGATAAAAATATATCCTCACTTCTTCCTAAAAAAATATTTGCATATACATCCGGTCATAATGAGCAATTGAGCAACTGCTACTACAAAATGCAGTTTCATTATTTTAATGACTATAAGAACAGATTAAAACAAGGTTATAGTTTTTTTACTGATAGTAGCCGTTTATTTTTTAGCGATAATAATTCTAATGCTTCAATATTTGTATCAAATTATCTACTTGCTAATAGTGAAGCTCTTACTGAATTAAATGATGTTGTTAAGACTAAAGACATACACTCATTTCGTATCACAATTAGGTATGAAGATTTATCCGGAAAGAATTCAAAAGAAGTAAAATTCAATCAGGAACTTGAAAGAAAAATAAAATTGCTTAAAAACTGTTCTACTTCATGTTTAGAGAAAGGAACTGGAGCTAAAAGAGTACTGACAATAGATTATTTAGTTACTCCTGCAACAAAAAAAGCTTTTGCTTTAGCATTTGGATCAACGCCATTTGAATTATACAAGACTTTTTATGAGTTGGAAATGCAAAATTTTCATACCGTTTCTGAAGATGTTTTGGAGATGGCGACTAATGGCCCAAAGTGGCTTAATATTTCAGACGAGTTACCGAAACAAGATCCCAATAAACTTGTATTCCGACTAGAAAGAATTTTTATAACCAAGCACGGGGTTGATAAGCCTATTAAATACAAAGGATTATCTGATGGAGAACATCAATTTCTTCAAATTATCGGAATGATTTTAATGGTTGAGGAAAATGGATGTTTATTTTTACTCGATGAACCGGATACTCATTACAATCCGCTTTGGCGATCAAGATTGGTGAGTACAATCAATAAAATCATAAAGTATAAAACTACAACTAATGAAGAAAAACAGCGGATGCAGGAAATAATGATTACAACGCACTCTCCTTTTGTTCTTTCCGATTTAAAAAAACAGAACGTCTACATATTTAAGAAACCCCATAACAAGATACAATTTAACTCTTGTCACTTTGAAACTTATGGCGCATCTGCTTCCATTATACTTGATGAAGTTTTCGGAAAGGAAGACAGTATCTCTGAAATGGCGCGAGACGAACTAAAAGCAATGATTGAGAACATCACAACAATGGATCAATTGCGATCTGCTGTGAACAGATTGAATTCCCAATTTGGAGAATCAGTAGAAAAATTTGATTTATTTAGTAAGCTTCGAAATATAAAGGAACAATTAGAAAATAAGAAATGATTTATTTCTATATCTCCATATCGCCCAAGCGAATTGAAAATCTGCATAATTATTTGCACCATTTTTTCTCGCAAATGTTTGCCGGAGTTAATCCGTTATATAATCATGCACATCATGTGCATCCGGATTTTCAAGATATTATTGATGAATACACAGTTCAGTTAGATAATAAACTCGAAGCTTTATTTAACGCCTATATTGCTTTACTCCCTGCTGAAAAAACATTAGTCCAAACCGCTTATAACAACAATAATAATATCAGTAGTGTTTGTTCAACTGCTGTAAGACCTTATAAATATGATGAACTGCCTGCGGGAATTATTCCTACAGTAAAAGCACTCTATGATAAATTGTGGGAAAAAGTTTTGGGCTATAAAGTAGTTAGGGATAGTTGTGGTACTGTAAAAGAACATTTCAATGCGTTTAGGGTAGCAAATACAAATAGTGTTTGCCCATTTTGCGGACTAGATTCTCTTTTATGCGAGCATGATGATGGCAGAGATGATTATGATCATTACATTCCAAAAGCGCAATATCCATTTTGTAGTGTTAATTTCAATAACCTTATTCCTGTCTGTCACAATTGTAATTCTAAAAACAAAGGACAAAAAGATAGTCCCTTCACGCCAAATTCAAATCCATTAACTCAAAGAGAACTTTATTATCCATACGCAGCAATAGCCGGGCATTCAATAAACGTAAGCATAACTTCTGCTAATACTGATTTGAACAATCCACATTCATGGATACTTAACGTTAGCTGTCTCCCTGCTGCAAATAATTCGAAAAAGGACTCTTGGATGGAGATTTATAATATTGAAACAAGATATAAAGCTAAAATCGCTAAAGATAGTTATAAATGGAAGGAGAGAATTATCAAGAAATATCAAATGAGATGCGTACAGAATGGAATGCCTTTTTTAACTTTTAAAAATGACATTCTTGACGATTATCTGGACTACCCCAATATTAATAACGGAATTGTCATGAAATGCTTTGATGAATTTATTATGAACGATCCGAATTGTGAAGCAAACTTGCAAGGTGTAATTTAGTTATGAGAGTTAATATTATTCACTTACCCGAAAGATTTGACAGAATGACGTCTCTACAAAAGGAACTTCAGGAGCAGGGCATTTCAGAATTTCAAATATGGAATGGAATAATTGATTCTGAAATAACTGAGCGCGGAATATCAAAGGCGCATAAACAGATTATACAATACGCAAAGGATAATTGTTTGCCGGAGGTTTTAATTGGTGAGGATGATTTACATTTTACAGGCAAAAATGCTTTCAAATTCTTTTTAGCAAACGTTCCTTCTGATTATGACATTTACTTAGGAGGAATTTACTATGGCAGATTGAAAAGTGATAATACGGTAGAGGATTTTTCCGGACTTACACTTTACATGGTGAATGAACGGTTTTACGATACGTTTTTATCAGTAAGCGAGAATGTTCACTTGGATAGGGCGTTACGAAATAAAGGGAGGTTTGTTGTATGTAATCCGCTTGTTGTTGTTCAACACAATGGTTTCAGCGACAATGTAAAGGAAGAAGTTAATTATGATAGTTTTTTAATTGAACGGAAACTATTCTCAAATTGATTACAAGCCGAAATAATAAATGAAAAACACTTATAATTTAACAGGGAATGCAGGAGAATACTTTGTTTGTTCAGAGCTAAGTAAACTAAACATTTTGCCCTTAATCACCCCGAAAAACAACCCATTATTTGATATTATTGCTACAAATAGCGATGGCTCTAAACATGTTGCGATTCAAGTTAAAACAATGGGGCTAGAAAATGAGCAGGGTTGGAAACTCAACAAACAGATTACTATAAAGAAAAATAATCCGAATCTATTTTTGGCATTAGTAAATTTAAAAATGAATGCTCCAAATGAATTTTACATTTTTAGATACGATGATTTTGTGAAAAAGGTATCTAAAGTTTATAAGGATTATATTGAAGAGCCTCACAAAAGAAGCGGGTTAGAAAAAAAAGAAGTTGGCTTTAGATGGTTTGATTATAAAAATTTTACTCAAGCGGATTTGGTAAGAAAAAATGATTGGTCGCTTATTCTCAAAGAATTAAAGTAAATAATTAACTTTTATAATGGTAAACCTTTAAAGCTTTCTAAGCTCAATATTTTTATTTCACCACTTATACCTTTTTTTGTAAACGATTCCTGCGCTTCTCGAATTAGTTCTTTATCATTAATGTTTAAAATTAAATAATAGACCGTATTGTCATTCGCCTCCGTTTTCGCTTCTAATATACTTTTCAAATTATATATTTCATTTAAGGCTTTATGTATTTTTTTTATGTGTTTTTCAGGTTCATTATTCGCAAACAACATTTTTGTCTCAAAAACATGCTTATAAAGTCCATTTTGCTTTACAGCAATGTCAATCTCTGAATTTGTTGGATTTCCTTGTATTAATTCGCTTACCGGAATATTTAATTCAAACTGTACTTCTCGTTCTCTGAGGATTTCTCCTAGTAAATGAATTATTAATCCGTCTTTGTGAGTAATAAGTTTGTAGATTTCTTCATTTACTTTGTATGGAGCTAAATAAAATACTTCTTTTTCACAATTAGGGCATTTGAATTTCGACAACTTATTTGGTCGTATTTTTAGATACATTGTTCCTTTAAAAATATTTGGATCGCAATTAGTACATTCAAAAAAAGCTTCCTGATTTACGTTTTCGATTATTTTTGCTTCGTAAAGTAAATCTAACATATTTAGCCGCTCTTGGAAATTATCCTTGCTATCTAAGTATTTGGCAATAATCCGTTTGGATTTTAGTAATCTTGAATAGATAATATTGGTATATAGATTTTTAATACTTTCTATTGAGTCGTAAAAATGGAACGTAGTTTCCTCATTTACAAGCACACCAAAATTCTTTTTTACAATAGAAAAGAAATGAATCTCTAATTGTTCTAGGTTATTTACATTGTGCCCCACAAAGTGGTATTCCTTTAGTAATTCAATAAGAGATTTTTCAAATTTATCCTTATCAAATAATCTGCAAACTTTTCGGAAAAGAGATATCAATTTCAATGGATTCTTAAAATCCTTTTCCAATTTCTCAATTGCGTTTTTATAATGATCATCAATAAATTTTTCAAATCGTGGCTTATAAATACTTAATCTCTGTTCTAATGAAAACTCGTGGTCAACATTCTGATTTTGAACTCTTGTTTCCAACAATTGAAAATTACTGTCTCTTTCTGATTCATTTGTTATTACTATTACGTTACTATAAACAACTCTTTTCAGATTTTCTAAAGTAATTTCATGATGTTCCAATAACTCATTTCGATTTAACAGGAAAAGATTACGGCAAGCTTTGTTTTGCCAAAATATATTATGAAACTTTTTTACCGTGTTGCTCATGAAATTTATTTTTGTTTGGAACCATCTAAATTGCCGAAATATACCTCCGAAATCCTGCCACTTTAAAAGTAGAGAATTTTAAGGTAAGGCGAGTCTTAAGATTAAAAATTTAACAAATGGCACTATTTTAATTTATTGCCGTTTGTTACATATATGCATTTAAGTGCTGATATTCAAATACATACAGATATATTTAAATATAACAAACGGCAATATATTTGATTATTGCCGTTTGTTTCATATCTTTGTCTGTAAATAGCCCAATATCATGTCTCGTGATCCGCTTAAAATATCGCAATTAAAACAAAGGTTCGGTAAAGTAAATTCTTTTACTGCGGTAGATCTACGAAGATTTTACACCTCATATGATCTTGTAATCTCTGATGAAGCTTTCAGAGCCAGAATACATCGTTTAGCGAAAATGGGAGTGCTACAAAGAATAGGACATGGAACTTATCGTTTAGGAGAGCAGATGATTTTTATTCCTACAATCACTACGCTCACAAAAAAAATATACGGTGCAATACATGCTCAATATCCTTACGCAAGCACCAGCATTTGGCATACATCAACTCTTAATGAGTTTATGGTTCACCAACCCTTTAAATTTAACTTGATTGTAGAAGTTGAGAAAGATGCCGCAGAATCTGTTTTTTACTTTATAAAAGAGAAATTCAAAAATGTTTATTTAAATCCAAATGCGGAGATATACCAAAACTATATTGCTGGAAAAACGGATTCAATTATTGTAAAAAGCATGGTGTCAGAATCACCTACTCAAGATATTTACAATGTAATGACCCCAACCATTGAAAAAATATTGGTGGACATTTACTGTGATAAAGTTATCTATGCTGCATTTCAGGGGAAAGAGATGCAGAATATTTACAGGAATGTATTCAATAAATATACTGTGAATCTCAGCACACTATCTCGCTATGCATTAAGACGAGGAAAAAAAGAGGAAATAGATGCTTATCTTGAGCGACTGGAATTAGGAATAAAAAATAAACCTGTGTAATTGTTGCTATGATAAATAAGGAAAGCCACACATTCGATTGGATTAAGAAAGTAGCGAAAACGCATAACAATGCTGATCCTATTCTTGTAGAGAAAGTAATTCGTGCGTTAACATTGTTGGAAGCACTAAAAGAATCAGGTCTCAGTTTTATTTTTAAAGGCGGTACAGCTTTAATGCTTCTATTACCAGAAATAAAACGATTATCAATTGACATTGATATCATTATACATAAGAAGCCTGAGAATCTCGAAAGCATGCTTGAAAAAATTGCGAAAGAAAATGGCTTCACCGGGTATAAAGAGCAAGAAAGAAAAACGAAATCAAAAATCATAAAGGCGCATTATAAATTTTTCTATGTGCCAGTAACAAATACTCGCGGAACGGAAGAATACATTCTTCTTGATATTCTTTTTGAAGAAAACCCATACGGTAAACATCTAAAGGATACAGAAGTCAAAAGTCCGTTTCTTAATGTCGATGGAAAATCAACGGTTGTTCAAACACCAACAGAAGAAGCAATTCTTGGAGATAAATTAACTGCGTACGCTCCAAATACAACTGGAGTAAGATATAATGCAGAAAAAGAAATTGAAATTATTAAACAGCTATTTGATATAGGCAATTTGTTTGATCGAGTTAATGACTTACCT